>CAYFWA010000915.1:0-2953 GCA_964346625.1 uncultured Myxococcales bacterium | reverse complement strand
GGCTCACCCCCAATCATCCCAGCTTCGCGCCGCTGCAAGGAAAGGCGCCAATTCGCCGTTTCGCGCAATTTCGTTCCTACGAGACACCTGAACGGTTACCGAGAGCCCTCAAGAGAGCCATTCGCGGTAGACTGCTCGGTATGAGACCGAAGCTCGCTGGTTTCGCGGTGGCGCTGCTCGCGTGCAGCTTGGGGGCGACCACTTGCATCGAGCAGCGGGAGGTGGGCTGGCTGCCCCGCTGCGGCAACGACCAATGCGACCGCGGCGTCGATCCCGGCTCCGGCGAGGGGCCGGAGACCCCGGCCACCTGCCCGCAGGACTGTCGGCTGCGCGCCTGCGGAAACGGGCTGTGCGAAGGCGACGAACGCGTCACCTGCGTCGAGGACTGCCCCGCCACCCTGTGCGGCGATGGCGCCTGCGAGCCCGGCGAGGACCCGTACCGCTGCGAGATCGACTGCCCCTGGGGCGCGTGCGAAAACGGGGCCTGCGAGCCCGCGGAGTCCCCGGAGACGTGCCCGCAGGACTGCTACCCGGGCGAGTGCGGCAACGCGCTGTGCGAAGACTTCGAGAACGCCTTCCGGTGCCCGGCCGACTGTCCGCCCCGCCAGGCGGCAGACGTGCTGTTCGTGGTGGACAACTCCTACAGCATGGCCGAGGAGCAGTGGCGTCTGCGGCAGGACTTCGGAGCCCTGCTGGCGCAAATCCGGCGCTCGTTCGACGGGCTGCCGGATCTGCACGTGGGGGTCACCTCCACGGATCTCGGCGCGGCCCCCTTCGGGGGCCTGCAGTGTGAGGGCGACGGCGACGACGGGCGCTTGATCCACGGTCCGGACACGCCCCTGCTCGGCGGCCCCCCCTGGATCGTCGACGTCGCCCCCGAGGGCTGTGCCGTCTTGCGGGAGCCCGACGGCACCTGCCGCGAGCATCAATGCAACGCGGCGCACTGCGCCCACCGCCCGGAGACCGAGCTGGTGCTCGAACCCGTGCACGGCTGCCCGCGCTGCCGCAACTTCAGCGGCCCCCTCACCGGGGCCTTCAGCGCAGCGGCCTCCCTGGGCACGGTGGGCTGCGGCTTCGAGCAGCCGCTGGAGGCCATGTACCGCGCGCTGTGGGAGCAGCCCGAAAACGACGGCTTTCTGCGCGCCGACTCGGTGCTGGTGGTGATCTTCGTCAGCGACGAAGACGACTGCTCGGCCAGCGATCCCACGCTGTTCGATCCGCGCCAGACCGCGCTGAACTCGCCGCTGGGGCCCTTCACCTCCTTCCGGTGCTTCGAGTTCGGGGTGTCCTGCGACGTCAACGTCCGCACCCACCAGGGGCTGCGCCGCAACTGCGTGCCGCGCGTTGACGCCAACCGCAAGCTCTACCCCCTGTCGCGCTACACCGAGCTCATGTGGCGCGAGGACCGGCTGGACCGCGAGCCCGGACAGGTGGTGGTGGCCGCCCTCGCCGGTCCCGTGGTGGCCGACCAGGTGGAGGTGGGCGTCGACGCCTTGCACCAGCCCACGGTGCTGCCGAGCTGCGCCACCGCCGACGGCTCCGCCACCCCGGCGGTTCGCCTGCGGGCCTTCGCCGCCCGGTTCAACGACCCCTGGGCCATGCAGCAGTACGCCTACCAGTCCATCTGCGCCGAGAGCTACGTCTCCCCTCTGCGAGACATCGGCCGCAAGATCAAGGAGCGGCTGGGGTACTGATGCATTGGCTGTCGCAACATCCGCGCTGGGTTCTGGTGGCGCTGGCGGCGCTGGTGGTCGGGGTGGGCCACCGCGCGGTCTTTGTCCGCCAGGACAACTCCCCTGCCACATGGGATGAGCCTGGTCACCGGCGTGATGCCCCCCCTGGTGCTGGCTGTGGGCTTCGCCGGCGCCATCCACCTGCTCACCCATTTCGGCTCGGTGGAGACCTCGGGCCTCGCCCCGGAAGAGGCCGCGCGGGTGACCATCCGGGAAAAGTGGACCCCCACCGCCTTCGCCTTCGGCACCACCGCCATCGGCTTCGGCTACACTACGGGCAGCATGGAAGCGCTCGCCCCCCATTCATCGCCTGCTCATCCTGCGCATCCGATCGGATTGCCAGACGTTTTGCGCAGGTCAGGCGCACTTCGCGCGGCGGGGCGGGGGAGGCTTCAGCGCAGACGTGACGCTGCTCCCTCCGCCCGGGCCACCGCGAGCGCGGCGGCGGCGCTGCTGGCCGTCTCGGCGCTGCTGGCCGTCGCCACGCTGGGCTGCGGACCGGAGCTGCGCGGGGCCGCGCGGCGGGGGTCCGCGGCCGAGGCCCGCCCGAGCCCGCCCCCCCCGTCGGGCCGGGGCGCCGACCCCTTCGCGCTGGCGCTGAACCCTGACGACCGGCCGTCGCGCCGGGTGCGGATCCGGCCGGGGCGAATTTACGACACCCACGCCGAGCGCTGGCGCGACTCGCTCGCCACCGCGGCGCAGGGCTTGCGCAAGGCGCGCGTGGTGTTCGTGGGCGAGCGTCACGACCACCGGGCTCACCACCGCGTGCAGGCCGCGCTCATCGACCTGCTGCGACGCATGCATGAACGCGCGGGCAAGGGCAACGACGAGGGTAAGGGCGACGACGGGGGAGAGGGCGCGGGCAAAGGCGCCCCCCTGCTGGTGGGCCTGGAGATGTTCGAGCGGCGACCGGGCACCCAGGCCGTGCTGGACCGGTGGGTGGCCGGCGAGCTCTCCGAAAAGGAGATGGTGCGGCGCTCGGGGTGGTACGACCAGTGGGGCTTCGACTACCGGTACTACCGGCGCGTTTTCCGCCTGGCGCGCGCCCACCGGCTCCGCCTGGTGGCGCTGAACGTGCCGCTGTCCGTGGCGCGGCGCGTGGGGCGGCAAGGCATCGGCGCCCTGCCGGCGGCCGAGCGGGAGCGTCTGCCCGCCCTGTGGCTGGATTTCCCCCGCCATCGCAGCCTGTTTCGCGCGCTGCTCGGGCTGCCCCCCCGCCC
>CAYFWA010000914.1:0-2955 GCA_964346625.1 uncultured Myxococcales bacterium | reverse complement strand
CTCACGTATAGGCCAGGACGATGGCGGCGAGAGTGGCGACGGCGGCGTTGAGGCCCACGCCGACGAGGGCGAAGCCCCGGGGCGGGTGGGGCCCGGCCACGGCGTAGCCGGCCACGGCGAAGCCGGCCCCGGAGCCAGCCGAAAGCAGCGGCAGGGCTGGGGAAAACCCGGTGAAGGGATCGATCTGCACGTACAGGGAAAAGAACCCGGCGCCGTAGGCCAGGAGCACGAGCAGCGCTGACAGGAGCGTTCGCTTGGGCACGCCCAGACTCTTTTGCTAGCTCGGGGTTTTGTCAAGCCGGGGCATCGGTTCTCCCTAATCCATCCGGCCTATCCGAGCTGCCCCGCCTGGCGCAGCCAGGTCACCGTGTCCTGCACGGTCTCCTCCAGGGGCCGGGCTCGGAAGCCCAGCGCGGCCTCGGCCTTGCAACAGTCCATCCGGGTGTTGCCGCTCACGATGGCCAGTGACTCCCGGGTAAAAAGCGGCCGCGTGCCACGCAGGGAACACCAGCCGGTGACGAAGGGGGCGCCCAGCCGCGCCGCCCACATGGGCACCACCAACCGGGGCGTGCGGGCGTTGGCCACCCGCCCCACCAGCGCCGAGAACTCGGGCAGCCCCAGATAGTGTCCTGCCAGCAGGTAGCGGTGGCCGCTGTCGGCCCGCGACCACGCCGCGAGGGCGGCGTCCACCACGTCGCGGACGTCCACCCAGGTGTAGCCGTTGGGCACCAGCGCCGGGATCCGGCGCCGGATCAGATCGAGGATCAGCTCCCCGGTGTGCGATGGCTTGAAGTCGTAGGGCCCGATCACGGCCGAGGGGTTGAGGATCACCGCGTCGAGCCCCTGCTCGGCGGCCTCGAGCACCACGCGCTCGCCGGCGGCCTTGGATTGATCGTAGACCAGGTCCTCGGGGGAATCAGCCAGGGCCCGCTCCTCGGTGAGCGGCGCGTCGAGCGGGTGCTGCGCCAGGGCGTGTACGGAGCTGAAGTGGATCAGCCGCCCCACGCCCTGGGCCAGGCAGGCTTGCGCCACGTTGCGGGTCCCCTCCACGTTGACCCGCAGCGTCCCGTTCATCCGACCGCCGTTGAGGGTGATGGTGGCCGCCAGATGATACGCCACCTCGGCCCCGCGCAGGGCCTCGTCCACAAAGGCTGGATCCAGCAGGTCCCCCTGAACGAGCTCCACGTCGAGGCCCTCCAGGGCCCGACGATCCTGGAACACCAGCGCGCGTACCGTGTGCCCCTGGTCGAGCAGAGCCCGCACCAGGTTGCCTCCGATGTGTCCGGCCGCGCCGGTCACCACCACGGTCATCGAGCCTCCTGTCTCCCGGCGTCCGCGGCGTACACAGTGTAAAAAAGGGGGGGCCTCCCGCCGGGCAGGGCTATATTGCCCAATGGCCGACGAATCGCAAGTGTCGGCGCCAGGAGCCATTTGCGCGGCAAGCGCCGCCAGGCGCGCCGCGGGGCCGCCGCCTGGACTTCCACGGCTTCGGTGTCGATCGAACGGATCGCGGCGCGCTCCTTGCGTTTTTGCGGGACCGGGGATCCGAGATCGGATACAAAGGGACCCGGTACCGTCTCATGGGAACGCCGCTCTTTTTCGAGATCGAGGTCGGGCTGCCCCGCGATGCCGCCTTCGACCTGCTGGACCGCCACTTCCGCAGGCTGGGCTACCGCGTGGAGGAGTCGGATCGCATGAACCACCGCCTGGTGCTCGACCGGGGGTGGGTGCTCGGCGCCCTGCTCGGCGGGCCGGTGGCCCGCCGGCACGTGTGGCTGCGGGCCACGGCGCAGGAGCGCGACCCGCAGCGCACCGCCATCCACCTGTCGTTTCAGGGCTACCGCAAGGCCCTCGACGAGCGCGCCCGGCGCCGCTACACCGAGGAGGTGCGCGCCTTCGAGCAGGCCTGCCGCGAGCAGCCAACCACCGGCTCCGCCGACCCGGCCGAGGCTGGCACCGCGCCGACGCCCATGCTAAAAGAGGTGGTCATCAAGGAGGTGGTGCGCATCCCTTGTCGCTACTGCGGAAACCTGGTGGACAACACCGCCCGCAAGTGCGACGACTGCGGCGCGCCCCTCCGCTGAAAGAGATGAGCCCGCGGCGCGCCGCGACACGGGGCGGGGCGAAGCACCCAGCCGCTCCATGACTGCCCCCCGCGCCACCATGCGTGGGTCAATCGCGAGGAAGAAGACTCCGCCGCCACCGCTACGGCAGACGCCACCCCGCAACGAATCAGGTATCAACCCAAGCCATCAGCATTGCACAGGAACGTCTTCGATGATCATCCACACCCTCGCCCTCGGACCCTTCATGACCAACAGCTACCTGCTCGGCTGCAAGCAGACCCATCAGGCCGTGGTCATCGACCCCGGCTTCGAGCCCGACACGGTGCTCGCCAAGGCAAAGCAGGACGATCTGAAGATCGTCAAGATCCTGCTCACCCACGGGCACGTGGATCACGTCTCCGCGGTGGGCGGCATCAAGCGAGCCACCGACGCGCCCATCTACATCCACGAGGCGGACCGCGAGCAGTACCTGGCCGCCCCCAAGCTCGGCATGTACTTCGGGCTGCAGACCGACGAGCAGCCGCCTCCGGACCACACCATCGCCGAGGGCGACGAGATCACCTTTGGGAACCAGACCCTGAAGGTCATTCACACGCCGGGGCACACCCCCGGCGGGGTCTGCTTCCACTCGCCCACCGCGCAAATCCTGGTAGCGGGCGACACCCTGTTTGCCCAGGGCATCGGCCGCACCGATCTACCGGGGGGCTCCATGCGCACGCTGTTTGCCTCCATCAAGGACAAGATCTACGCCCTGGACGACGACACGCAGGTGCTGCCCGGCCACGGCCCGGCCACCACGGTGCGCGAGGAGAAGGGCGGCAACCCCTTCGTGACCGCTTAGGGAGCGGGTCAAAATAAACTCTGCACTCGGGACGCCGATCCATCCCGG
>CAYFWA010000913.1:0-2971 GCA_964346625.1 uncultured Myxococcales bacterium | reverse complement strand
GGAGGTCCCGGTGCCGTCCAGGGTGTAGGTGCCCGAGACCGGGTAGGGGAAGGTCTCGCTGGTCACGTCCACGGCGTTGGAGCAGCCCTCGCCAGGATCGATGACCTGCTCGACGATGCTGATCGAGGGATCCACCATGGTGTAGGTGTCCCCGTCCGTGAAGAACATGATGAGGTAGGTCGTGCCCTGGGTCAGGCTCACCGTGGTGGAGATGTCGGTGCTGATCGCTGTGACGCAATCCACCTCGGTGCCGTAGGTCCCGCAAGCGGTCCCTTCGAACACGGCGAGGCGCGAAAAGGCGATGGTGGTGGTCTGGTTGCCGGCCTGGATCTCGTACAGCCCGGTGGTGGACGGGGTGAAGGTGTACCAGACCACATTGTTGGGCGTCGTGTCACAGGATGGCCCGCTGGCCGGATCGTCGTCGAAGGTTCCCGTGAGCTGCACCGGGAAGCTGGCCCCCGTGAGGTCCTCCGGGTCGCTGCAGGCCATGCCCTCGGGGATCTCGATGGTGATGGTGAGGTCCACCGGCGCCGCCAGCGCGGTATGGCAGATGTCCGTGACGCCGGTGCCCACGGTGAGGGTGTAGACGTCCCCGGGCGCGGCGCCGCTGATGGCCACCTGGTAACTCTGGGCGGACACCGCGGTGACGGCGCCGAGGGTGCCGGAGCCGGACACCGCCGTGAGGGTCAGGTTCCCGGCCACCCCCAGGACGTCCTCGCTGAAGGTCAGCAGGTAGCTGCCGCCCGCGGACATCGTGGCGTCGCTCGAGGTCACCGCCGGGGGGCCGGCCACCGGATCCGTGCAGCTCGTGGTGAAGGTCCACTCCGGCCCCTCGGCGCTGCACAGGTTGTCGTCCAGCGCCACCACCTTCCAGCAGTAGGTGGCGCCCTGGCTGAAGCTCAGCCCGGTGAGCGCCGAGGCCGTGACCGCGGTGTAGCCAGCGCTCGGGTAGGCCGGCGGCGGGCAGGTGGTGCCCCAGTAGACGTCGTAGCCCGTGGCGCCCGCCGCATCGTCCCAGTCCAGGCTGGTGACCGTAGCGGGCTCCACCTCGCTGGCGCCGTCGGCCGGCGTGGGGCCGGTGGGCGTGTCGGGGTGATACAGCGAGCAGTCCACCATGCAGGACGCGTCCCCGGTGGCGTCGTCGCAGATGAGCCCGCTGTCGTCGCAGTCGGTGCCGTCCACCCAGTCCAGGCAATCCAGCTCGTTGAGCTCACAGGTCTGGATCACCGTGCCCGCGCACTGGGTGTCCCCCTCGGCGCCGCACTGGTCGGTGCAGTCGCGCACGCAGGTGGCGTCGGAGGTACCCCCGCCCGCGTCGCAGACGCGGTTGATGGACGCGCAGTCGGTGCCGTCCACCCAGTCCAGACAGCCGTCGCCGCCCAGCTCGCAGGTCTGGACCACCTCGCCGCTGCACTGCGTGTCTCCCTCGGCGTCGCAGTCGTCGAAGCAGTCGAGCCGGCAGGTGGCCGGGCTGACCGTGTCGTCACAGATCTTTTGGTTGGCGCCGCAGTCCACCGTGTCCACCCACTCCAGGCAGCCGTCGGCGCCCACGGCGCAGCGCTGGATCACGGTCCCCGCGCACTGGGTGTCGTTCTCCGTGGTGCATTCGTCGGTGCACTCGTTCCCGCCGTCGTCGTCGCCACAGCCCACGGCCCCGATCCCCAGGGTGAACACGCCAATCAATGACATAGTGCTGATTTTCATTATCTTTTCTCCAGAAACACAGAAACGCCTCGCCGGTTGAAGATTTACGAGCTCCGACCCCATACCACACAAGCCCACATGAGGGGAACCCGTTCACCGAGGTTCGCAGCGGCTCGGCTCCGTGGGGCGCGCGTGAGTCCTTTGTGGCCCCACCGTTCTCGTAACCTCGTACGCGTTCTCGTCACCTCGTACGAGCGAATCGGATAGGCGCAGACCACTGCACCTCGCGCGGGCTCCGAAGCGCTCCGGCCCGTGGATCGCGATGAGGCGGAGAAAAGGACTGGACGACTGAACGTCGGGACGTCGGGACGACGGGACGTCGGGACGACGGGACGTCGCTAGAACTGGAACGCGTAGGCGGCGCCCGCCACGGCGGGGCGGCGGAGGCCGGGGCCGATGTCGGCGAGGCCCCGGGTCGGCCAGGGGGACTGGCGCCAGCGGGGATCCATGCCGGCGGACTTGTCCTCGTCCTTGGCGGGCATGAACTGCTTGCGCAGCTTCTTGTTGCGCCAACTCGCGATGATGGGGGCGGAGATGTTCTCGTAGGCGAAGAAGATCGCCAGCACGCTGATGCCGGCCCAGAGCATGGTCTTGTCCGGCCGCGTGGTGGCGGTGGACTCGTAGTACTGGGCGAAGTAGTAGGTCAAAAGCCCGCTGCCCACCAGGTCGCCGCCCAGCGCGATCACCCCGGCCCACCAGACGTCGGTCTCCCAGAAGTGGCTGTGGCCCATGCTGGGGATCATGGGCAGATAGACGGCCCACTCGGAGTCCCCGGCCTTGAGCATGGCCAGCGTGAGGGTCACGCCCTTGACCACCAGCGTCGGGAAGAAGGCCAGCGCCCAGGCCTGGAAGGGGTTGGCGCGGTTCTCCTGGGCGATCTCCTCGGGGGTGTCCTCCATAAAGTCCGCCCGGTCGAACCGCTGGGGCAGCGTCTTCACGCCGGCGGTGGCCAGGGGCCCGATCCCCGCGCTACCAGCGGCGGCGTGGGCCGGCGGGGCGAGCCCCAACACCGCGAGGCCGCCACCGACCACCAGGGCCACGAGGGAAGACTTCACCCGGGAGGGTCGAACGCGCATGGGATGTCTCCTGGAATCCATCGGATTGTCCGCAGAATACTGGCGGGGTCGGTTTCCTGTCAACTCGTCCGGCCGAGGAACCGACCCGTCAACCCGGCGGGAACGCGGCAGAAGTGTCACGGCGCAGCCCACGGCTCGGCGAGGCGAGGCACAGCCCACGGCCCGGCGAGGCGAGGCACAGCCCACGGCCC
>CAYFWA010000912.1:0-2979 GCA_964346625.1 uncultured Myxococcales bacterium | reverse complement strand
TGCCAGCCGCGCGCCTCGCGCGCCAACTTGTAGAGTTAATTTTGACCCGCTCCCTAAGAGGCAGAGCCATCCGAGTGCTCTTCTCATCTATCCCGGGTCAGACCCTCGTCCAGCAGGCCGATCGTGAGCTCGTCGCCCTTCCCGTCGTCTTGCTCATGCCCCTGCCTTGGTGCTGCAGCGGAGCGGGAGCCCCCCGAGGGAGCCCCGCCCGCATGAGTCGAGAACCCCAGCGCCTGGGAGGCATCATCGAGCCCGGTCATGGCCGAGGAAACATCCACCGCCTCCTGCGGAGGTCGGGCCGGCAGGTGCACGATGAAGGTGCTCCCCTGGGCGAGGGTGCTCTGCACGGTCAAATCCCCCCCCAGCAGACGCGCAAACTTGCGGCTGATCGCCAGCCCGAGACCGGTTCCCATGGCGTGACGCGTGGTGGAGCCGTCCACCTGCCTGAACTCGTCGAAGATGATTGACTGATGCTGGGGCGCGATCCCCTCCCCTGTATCTCGCACCAGGATCTGGACGCTGGCGTCGGGCCGCCGCCCACACAGCAGCTCCACGCGCCCCTCGTCGGTGAACTTCACGGCGTTGGACACCAGGTTGTTCACGATTTGCCGAAGCTTTCCCTCATCCGTGCTCAGGATGAGCCCGCCCTCGGGAACCCCGAGCCCGACTCGCACCGGCTTGCCGCGGGCGAGCACCTGTGCCGTCTGGGCGGCGTCGCGCAGCACGGCCCCCAGGTCCACCTCCGAGATGACAAGGCCCATCTGGCCCGCCTCCATCTTGGCCATGTCGAGGATCTGGGTGATCAGATCCAGCAGGCTTCGGGCGCTGTCCAGGATGGCCTCGAGGTTCTCGGCTTGCTCCGGGCTGAGCTCCCCGTAGGCGCCGCCATGCATCAGCTCGGCGTATCCGATCACGGCGTTGAGCGGCGTGCGCAGCTCGTGGGTGATGTTGGCCATGAGCTCGCTCTTGAGGCGGTTCATCTCCTCGAGTTGCGCCTTCTGCTCTTCGAGGAGCTCGGTCTGGCGGGTGAGCTCCACGTTGCGCGCCTCGAGCTCCTGGGCGAGCCGCTCCGCGGCGCCGAAGGCCTTCGCGTTGGACACGGCGATGGCGAGCGGGTGGGTGGACTGCACCAGCGCCTCCCGGCGGCGCCTGGACACCGGCGACGTGGCGCCCACCACCACCACGCCGGCCAGCGCCTCGGCAAAGCGCATGCGCTGGTAAAGCACCGTGTGCAGCGGCTCGCCGTAGGCCCGCGAGAGCCGCTCGTTGTCCTGCTGGCCCACTACCACCACCGGCTCGGCGTCCTGGGCGGCCCGACCCACGGGGCCCTCGCCGAGCTTCACCACCAGATCGCCGAAGGCCTCGGCGGACACCCCGGCACAGGCAAACAGGGTCAGGGTGCTGGCTCCCTCGTTGTACAGATACACCGCGCCGAGGACCCCACCGGTACGCTCGATGAGCGCCCCGAGGGCGTTGTCCACCAGCGACTGCAGCTCCCGCTGGGCGTTGAGGATCTCCAAAAACCCGGCCATGCCGCGGATGTCCTGAGTCCGCTCGTTGACCTGGGTCTCGAGATTGCGGTTCAGGTCGGCGAGCTGATCCACGGTGGTCTTGAGCTTCCACACCATGCGATTGAAGGAGTCGGCGAGCTGGCCGAGCTCGTCGTAGCTACGAATGTTCACCTGGACGTCGAGGTTGCCTCTCCGGATGGCGTCCGCGCCCGCCGCGAGCTTGAGGATGGGCCGCGAGAGCCGCCAGCCTACCAGCACCGCCAGCACGAATCCGAGCAGCAGCAGCCCTCCCGCGAGGTACACGCTCCAAAGCAGCATCTCCTCCTCACGCTGCTGCTGCTGGAGGTGACTGAGGGACAGACGCACGAAGCCCACCACGCGCTGGCGCAGCAGCGCGGGCTCCACCGCGCCGTAGGCGGCCACCACCGCGTCCCCTTCCGGGGCCAGCACCGCGGAGTAGTACTCATCACGATCCTCTCCCGCCACCACCACCGTGGTGGGCTCCCGAGCCGCCAGCAGCCGCTTCACCACCCGTGGTGGAGGCACCTGGGAGGAAACCGCCCGCGGCCGTTGGCGCTGGATGAGACAAGAGCCGTCCGGCCGGTAGACCTCGGCCCGCAGCACGTCCTCGTGCTCGAGGATTCGATCCAGCGCTGCCCTCACCAGGGCCGGCTCGTCGACGAGCAAGCCGAGATCAGCACCCTCGGCCAGGGTCTGGCTCAACAGCCGGCCGCGGGCGTGACGATCCTGACGCAGGAACTCCGACTGCCGCAAAAAGGAGTATCCGAAAGCCACCGCCGAGGCCACAAGCGAGATGAGCAGGATGTAGCGGATGACGCGCCAGCGAAAGCGGCGCGGGTAGCGTGGCACCGTGGCGTCGAGGGCGTAGACGCCGCCAGGGCTCGACACCGAAGCCCCGCCGCTGGTACGGGAGCCCCCCCCCTTGGTCCCTGGCCGGGGACCGGACCCGCTGGCGCCGCCCCCGCTCACGGATGCACCTCGGTGGCCCCGGCCGCCAGCGCCCTGGTTGGCGAGAGGCCGAGAACCCGCAGCGTGCGTGGGTTGATCGACACGCAACGCCCCAAAACCCGGCGCGATCGGACATCGGATTTGGGTTGCGGATCGCGCTCTGCTCTCCTCGGGCTCCCCTGCGCCGCCGCAAAGCGACGCGCTTGAGCACGACCCCCGTCCCGGCGGGATGCGCCCCGCTGACGCGCTCGGTGGGCCCGCTTGCGGTGAGGGACACCCACCTCGAGCGCCCCCCAGCGCGGGACCTCGGCCCGCAGCAGGGCGTCCAGGGTGGTCGCCACCGCCCTACCTGTCTTCCAAGCGGTTAGGGCTCGCGCAAGAATAACTTCGAAGCACCGAGGGCGCCGAGGCACAATTCTGTCAAGGAGCGAGGAGGGCGAATACATTAGGGAGCGGGTCAAAATAAACTCTGCACTCGGGACGCCGATCCATCCCGGCT
>CAYFWA010000911.1:0-2980 GCA_964346625.1 uncultured Myxococcales bacterium | reverse complement strand
TCGTATCGTCGTTCTCGATCGTATCGTCGTTCTCGATCGTATCGTCGTTCTCGATCGTGTCGTCGTTCTCGATCGTGTCGTCGTTCTCGTCGTGGTCGGCGTCGGACACATCATCCCTGGTGTCGCCGTCACGTTCTTCCCCGGCGTCGACATCGGCCTCGGCCCCTGCCTCTGCGCCCCCGGCGGCATCCGAGGTACCCTCTGGATTTTCGTCGGATTTCTCGTCGTCTCCGCGCTTGGATTCCTCGTACTCCGCCTCGCTGACTGTCGTAACATGGGCCCGGTCCAACAGCAAGTCAATGACCTTCTCCTCGCGCATCACCACCCGTAGGCCCTCGAGGTTGCCTCCCTTTTCGTACTCGGCCCGCAGGCGGGCGACGCTCTCGCCCTGGGCCTCGGCCAGCTCGGCGAGACGCGCCTCGAGCTCCTCCTCGCTGACCTCGACCTGCTCGGCCTTGGCCAACGCGTCGGTGAGCAGGGTCTTTTTGACCTCCTTTTCGGCGCTGTAGCGGAAGGTCTCGCGCATGGAGGCGTCGTCCATGCCCAGGGCCTCGGCCGAGATCCCCCGGAGCTGAAAGGCCATGCGCGCGCGCTCCATCACCGAGTTGAGCTGCTTTTCCACCAGGGTGTCGGTGACCTCGATGGGGTTGGCCTCGATGAGACTGCTCTCGAGCTGCTCGCGCATCTCCTGTTTGATCCGGGACTCGTCGGCCTCCAGCAGCTTCTTTCGCACCTGCTCCTTGTACTGCTCGAGGGTGTCGGCCTCGCCGGTGTCCTTGGCGAAGTCGTCATCGAGCTCGGGGACCTTGCGCTCGCGCACCGCTTGCAGCTCCACCAGCAGCCGCGCCGTCTGCCCGGGCCAGGGATCCGGCGCGTCGTCGCCGAAGGTGATCTCCAGCTCCCGCTCGCCGGGCTCGGCGGGCGCGCCGCGCAGCTCGGGCGCCAGGGCGCGGGCCACCGCGGCTTGCTGCGGATCGCGCAGCCCGATGCCCTCCTGCTTTTCGCCCGCCTCGGGCAGGGCGAACACGAGCTGCGGCATGCTCACCGCCTCGTCGCCCACCTTGCCCATCACGTCGCAGTGCACGATGTGTCCCGCCGCCATGGGCTCGCCTTCCACCGGGATGAACTGCGTGAGCTCCTGCTGCTGTCGCTCCAGGAACTGCTCCACCTGCTCCTCGTCCATCTTGGGCTCGCGGCGCTTGACCTGCAGGCCCTCGTAGACCTCGACCTCGACCTCGGGCAGCACCTCGAAGGTGGCGGTGAACGAGAGCGCCTCGCCCTCGTTGATCTCGCCTTCTTCCACCTCCCAGCTCGGGATCGGCAGCACCGGTCGCACCTCCAGCCGGGCGATCACGTCCACCAGCGCCTCCTGGATCAGGTTGTGCGCGATCTCGGAGGCGATGCGGGAGTGGAACATCTTCGCCAGCAGCGATCGCGGAACCTTGCCTTTGCGGAAGCCCTTGAGGGTGATGTTCTTTCCGAGCTCGACGTACGCCTCGTCGAGCTTTTCCTTCACCGGCTCCCAGGCGATCTCCCCATTCACCTTCCGGGTGACGTTGCTGGGAGATTCCAGTTCCAGGTGCAGGGTCGATTCATCCATCATTGCGTTTTCCTTGTGATTTTAATGGGCTCGCGTTCAGGAGCCTTCTATCTACCACCTCTGTGGTCCCTGTCAAGGGTCCGACGGGCCGCCCTTCTGGGGTTTTTGCCTTCGCCCAGAGCAATGGGGTAAGCTCGGTCGTCACCCTGGGCTCCCCTTCGGGGCCAGCGAACGGGACCATCGGGACCATGAAGCAGCGCCAGAGCTACGGAAGCGGCGTCGTGACGCCGGCCGATCTCGCCCGATGCGGTGAAAACGTCGTCATCGAGGCCGACGCCCGGATCTTCCACCCCGAGCACGTGGAGCTCGGCGACGGGGTGTACGTGGCCCACTACGCGGTGCTGCACGGCTACCACCGCGCCGCGGGTGGGCTGCGGGTGGGTGCCGGCTCCTTCGTGGGCCAGCACACCCTGCTACACGGCGCGGGCGGGCTCGACATCGGTCGCCAGGTGGGCATCGGCGCCGGAGTGCGCATCCTCACCTCCACCCACGACGACCCCGGCCGGGATCGTCCCCTCATCGCAGGCCCGCTGCGCTTCGCTTCGGTGCGCGTGGGCGACGGCTGCGATCTGGGCGTCAACAGCGTGGTGCTGCCGGGGGTCACCCTCGGGCGCGGCGTGCAGGTGGCCGCCGGCGCGGTTGTGAGCCGGGATGTGCCCGACTTTGCCGTGGCGGTGGGCGTCCCGGCGCGGGTGACGAGGCTGCGGTGAGCGTCCCCAGCGCCCCTGGCCCCCGCCGCGGCGGTGCAGTCCGACCGAGCGCCGGCGCAGTCCGACCGAGCGGCGGCGCAGTCCGACCGAGCGGCGGCGCAGTCCGACCGAGCGGCAGTGCGACCCGGCCGGCCGCCGGTGCGACCCGGCCGGCCGCCGGCGCCGCCTTTGGCCCGGCCCTGCCGGTGACGGGTCCGCGGACCCTCTGGCTACCGCTGCGCGCGGTGCGCGAGAGCTGGATCGCCGCTGCGGTGGTGTTCGTCCTCTATGGCCTGTCCATGGCCCGGGACTTGTCCTTTTACGACAGCGCGGAGCTGGCGTTGGTGGCGGTGCAGGGCGGGCTGGGCCACCCGCTGGGCCAGCCCCTTCACACCTGGCTCGGCTGGCTATGCGCCCGCCTGCCCGGCCTCCCGGCGCTGCTGGGGCTGAACCTGCTCTCGGTGACGGTCTCCGCCCTCACCGTGATCCCCCTGGTGAGCCTGGCCGAAGCGCTGATGCGCACCGCGCCCTCCTCCTCCCGGTCCCCGCCAGGCGCCGCCCCCCAGCGCTCCGCGAGCAACGCATCGGAACCGGCTCCGGAACCGGCTCCGGAATCGGAACCGGAATCGGAACCGGAACCGGAAGCGGAACCGGAATCGGAGCCGGAACCGGAATCGGAACCGGAATCGGA
>CAYFWA010000910.1:0-2980 GCA_964346625.1 uncultured Myxococcales bacterium | reverse complement strand
CTGGTGCGCGTGGCCAGCACCGATCGCATGCGCCTGGCCTTCGGCGTGCCCCGGGCGGATCGGCCAGCGGTGGCCGCAGGACGCGCGGTCCGCTTCCGGGTGGCGGGCGAGGCCCGCGAGGCGGCCATCGATCGCATCCATCCCGCCCTGGACGCGGCCCGCCTGGCCCGGGCGGAGGTGGAGCTGACCGAGGGCGTCGCGCTGTCACCCGGGGCCGAGGTGCCGTTGACCGTGGCCCTGCCGCCGCTGGCGGACGCGACCCTGATCCCTGTCGGCGCCCTGGCCGGTGGTGACACGCGGCCGACCGTGTATGTGGTGACCGACGGCAAGGCCCGGGCGCGGACCGTGACCGTACGGGGTCGGACCGGTGACCGCGTCGCGGTGGCCGGTGTCGAGCCGGGGGCAGCGGTGGTGGTGACGCCCTATCTGGGCTGGACCCGCCTGGCCGACGGCATGCCGGTGACGGAAGTACAGCCTTGAGGTTGATCGACTGGGCCCTGAACCGGCCCCATGCCCTCACGGCGGTGGTCCTGCTGGTGGCGATCTGGGGCGTGCTGGCCTATGTCCGCACGCCCGTGGACCTGTTTCCGGATACGGAGCCGCCCCAGGCGGTGGTCGTGGCCACCCAGCCCGGGGCCAGCGCCCGGGACATGGCCTCCGACGTCACCCAGGTGCTGGAGAAGGAGCTCAACACCCTGGACGGGGTGGTCAATATCACCAGCACCAGCCGCGACGGCGTGGCCGCCATCCGCGTGGAATTCGGCTACCACAAGACCCTCGCCCAGGCGGTGGCCACGGTGGGCAACGCCCTGGACCGCACCACGGGCGACTTGCCCGCCGCCGTGGCCCGGCCGCGGATCTTCCCCGTCAGCGAGGCCACCAGCCCGGTAATGACCCTCGCGCTGCGCCCCGCGGCGGGCAGCCCCAAGGACCTCGCCGACGTCCGCCTGCTCGCGGCCAACCCCATTCAGGACCGCTTGCTGGCCCTGCCGAACGTGGGCGACGCGGAGGTGTTCGGCGGCCACGAGCCCGAGGTGCGCGTGGCCGTGGACCGCGAGGCCCTGGCGGCCCAGGGGCTGGGTGTGTCGGCGGTGGTGGCCGCCCTGGAGGGGGCCAATATCACCATCCCCGCCGGCCGTATTGAACCGGGCGGCGGGGAGTACCTGGTGACCGTGGCCGGGGAGGTGGCGGAACCCGGCGAGCTGGCCGGCCTGCCCCTGCGCCAGGGGCCCGAGGGCACCGTGCGCCTCGGCGATGTCGCCGAGGTCCGGCTGGGGACCACGGAGGCGCGCAGCGCCTACCACGGCAACGGCGAGCCGGCCATCGCCATCAATATCCTGCGCCCGCGGGCGGGTGCCACCCTCGCCGCCATCGAGGCGGTGAAGGCGGAGCTGCCAGCGCTGCGCGCCGATTACCGCGATGTCCGTTTCGAGATCGCCGGCAGCCAGCAGAACCTCATCGAGGTGAACGCCAGCGGCCTGCGCAGCAGCGTGGTCCAGGCGGTGATCCTCACGGTGGCGGTGATCTTCGTCTTCCTCGCCGACTGGCGGGCCGCAGCCGTAGCCTCGGTGAGCATACCGCTGGCCTTCCTGGGCGCGCTGGCGGTGCTCGGCTTCACGCCCTACTCACTGAACATGGTCACCATGTCGGGCCTCATCATCGCCGTGGGGCTGGTCATCGACAGCGCGGTCGTGGTACTGGAAAACATCATCCGCCGCCACCGGGCGGGGGTGGACAGCGACGCCCGTGCGGCGGCGCGGGCCGGGGCACGGCAGGTGGCCACGGCGGTCACAGCGGGGATCCTCACCACCGTGGTGGTGGTGCTGCCAGTGATGTTCGCCGGCGGCTACCTCGAGCGCATTATGCGGCCGCTGAACCTCATGATCGTGGTCACCCTCGTGGTCTCCCTGCTGGTGGCGCTCACGGTGATCCCGGTGCTGGCGGCGCGGCTGCTGGATCGGCCCCGCAGCCGACGCAGCCGGGTGGAGCGCTGGTTGGGCGGCGTGACCACCGGTACGGATCGCCTGGCCGAGGCCACGGGACGGGTGGTGCGCGTCGCCCTGCGCCACCGCTGGCTCGCCTTTGCAGCGGCGGGGATCTTCCTGGTCGGCACCCTGCGCCTGGTGCCCCCGCTGATCGGCAACGAGCTCATGCCGCCCATGGACACGGGGATCGCCTCCATCGAGTTCGAGACCCCCGCCCATTACGGGCTGGACCGGGTGGAAGACGTGCTGGGCGAGATGGAGGCCGTCATCGAGGCCACGCCGGGGGTGCAGCGGGTCTCGTCGGTGGTGGGCTCGGAGCCGGGTAAGATCAGCTTCGGCGCCGGCGGCGCCACCGCCCAGACGGTCAACATCACCGTCTACCTGGTGGACCGCACTCAGCGCAAGGCGGACATCTGGACCATCATGGACCGCTGGCGCGCCGCACTTGACGCGATGCCGGGGATCAAGGGCTACACCGTCTCCGAGTTCGGCGCCACGCCCATCTCCACCACCAAGGCGCCGCTGGACATCATCATCAGCGGGCCGGACGCGGCGGTGCTGGACACCCTCGGCGAGCGGGCCCTGACGAAGCTGGAAGGCATGGCAGGGATCCTGGACGTGCGCCGGAGCTGGCTGCGCGACAAGCCCGAGCGGACCGTGACCGTGGACCGCGAATCCGCCCAGCGTCTGGGGCTGTCCACAGCGGAGACCGGCCGGGCCCTGGCCGCGGCGGTGGATGGCCTGCCGGCGGGCGATCTGCGCCTGGAAGGCTTTCTGGACATCCCCATCCGCGTCGCCTACGCCGATGCGGCGGTGGACCGGCCCGGCGGCGTGGGCGGGGTCTACCTGCCCACGGCCGAGGGCCCGGTGCCCCTGCGCGCCGTGGCGAGCACCACGACCCAATGGACCCGGCCCGCCATCACCCGCGAGGACCTGCGGCAGACACTGGACATCACCGCCGTGAACCGCACCTACACCGTGGCCGATGTGGCCGC
>CAYFWA010000909.1:0-2990 GCA_964346625.1 uncultured Myxococcales bacterium | reverse complement strand
GCCCGCTCGGGGCGCTCGGGGCGCTCGGGGCGCTCGGCCCGCTCGGCCCGCTCGGGGCGCTCGGGGCGCTCGGCCCGCTCGGGGCGCTCGGGGCGCTCGGGGCGCTCGGCCCGCTCGGCCCGCTCGGCTCGCCCGGCCGCAGCCGCAGCCGCAGCCGCAGCCGCAGTCGCAGCCGCAGTCGCAGCCGCAGCCGCAGTCGCAGCCGCGCTGGCGGCGAGCAGGGCGGTGGCGATCATCGGGCAGCTTCTCGGACACGCAGACATGGGATCATCAACCGGGCAAGAGCAGACGATACCTCAGCGCGGCGGGGAACGCAGGTCCGAAATGCTTGGAAAGAAATGCTTGGAAATGCGTGGTGAGGACGTTGTGGACGGCGCTCCATTGGGCGTGCCGGAAGGGGGTACTGAAATGCGTGCCAAATCGATGAAAACCTGTATCATGCGCGTCTGAGCCGTGTCCCGGGACGAATCCATACGCACCCCCACGCGTGCCCCCATCCGCCTCCCCAGGCTGTTGGTGCTGCTGGGTTTTTTCGCCTTCGGCTGCGCCGCCGCGCTGGGCCAGGTGCTGCTTTTGCGCGAGTTCATGGTGACCTTCCATGGCACCGAGATCGCGGTGGGAGCGTTTTACGGGAGCTGGTTCCTCTGGATCGCCATCGGGGCCTGGTGGGGCCCGCGGCTGCTGGCTCGGCGGCTGTCGGACGCCACGAGCTATCTGGCGCTGCACCTGACCTTCCCGCTGGCCGTGCTCGCCGAGATCGTGTCCCTGCGGCTTCTGCGCGCCTCGCTGGGGGTGGCGCCCGACGCGCTTTTGCCCATGGAGACCCTGCTGCTCTCGGCCGCAGTGCTCACCGCCCCCGTGGGGGCCATCATCGGGGCGCTGTTCCCGGTGACCGGCAAGCTCCTGTCGGGCCGCGGCCGCGATCCCATCTCCCTGGGGTACGCCTTCGAGTCGGCGGGGAGCCTGGCCGGGGGCGTGGCCTTCACGTATTTGCTGGCTACGCGCTTCGACCCCATGGTGACCCTCGCGGCCACGGGCGTGCTCGAGGGGATCACCGTGCTGGTGGTGGCCCGAGGGGCGGGCAGCCGCCGCGCCATGCTGGTGGCCGCGGCAGGCTGCATCGGCTACGCGGTGCTGTTCACCCCGGCGGGCACGGCGCTGGATCGGGCCACCGAGCAGCTCCGCTGGCAGACCCTGCAGCGGGGCTACACCCTGGTGGCGGTACGGCACACGCCGTACAGCCACGTGGCGGTGGGCCGCGATCCCAGCGGGCAGTACGGGATCTTCTACGACGGCCTGCAGCAGACGGTGTTCCCCGATCCGGCGACCTACCGTTTGGAGGCCGCCCTGGCCATGTCGCAGAACCCCGAGGCCCGGCAGGTCCTGCTGCTGTCCGGGGGCTCCGAGGGGCTCGTCCAGCAGCTTCTGTCCTACGCGGTACAGCGGATCCACTGCGTGGAGGACGACCCCTGGGCCCTCGCCCTGGTCAAGCGATACCTGCCCGCCTCGGATCGGCGCGCCCTGCGGGATCCCCGCGTCCGGATCTTCACCCAGGACGGGCGGCTGTACGTGAACCACCGCGCCGAGGGGCGGCGCTACGATCTGGTGGTCTCCCGGGCGAGCCACCCCACCACGGCCGCCCAGAACCGCTACTTCACCCGGGAGTTCTTCGAGGGCGTACGGGCCGTCCTGCGGCCGGACGGGGCGTTCGTGCTGCGCACCCTGAGCACGCCGGCGCACCTGGGGCCCGACATGCGGCGCACCGCGGCCTCGGTGCTGCACACCCTGCGGTCGGTGTTCCCCCACGTGGAGGTGGTGGCGGGCTACGAGAACCTGTTCGTGGCCGCCCTGCGGCCGGGGCGGGTGAGCCACGACCCCGACGAGCTGGCCCGCCGGATCCGCGGCACCCCCATTCCCCGGGCCGGTGAGGTGGCCGCGGCCCTGCAGGGGAGCCTGTCGGCGGAGCGGTCCCGGGAGCTTCGCGAGCAGCTCGCCACCACGGCCGTGGCCTCCAACACCGACGTCCGCCCTACCACGTACTTCTACGCCCTGCAGCTCTGGGGGCGGCGCGCGGGCTCGGAGCTCCCCGACGTCTTCGCCGCGGTGGCCCGGGCCGGAGTCTGGCTGTTCGTGGTGCTGCTGCTGGTCATCGGCCTGTCCCGGTTGGCCTATCGGATGCTGGCGCCCAGCCCGGCGCGATCTCGCCGGACCCACACCGCGTTGGCCATCGGCGTGACGGGCTTCGCGGCCATGGCCCTCCAGGTGATGATCCTGATGGGCTTCCAGAGCCACCTGGGGTCGCTGTATCAGAAGGTGGGCCTGCTCAACGGCGCCTTCATGATGGGCCTGGCGGTGGGCGCCATGGGCGGGCGATACGTGGCCGGGCGGACGGCCACGCCCCGGCTGCTGCTCGCCGGGGCCCTGCTTTTGCTCGCGCTGTTTTGCCTGGCCGCCCCGGAGACCATGGCCTGGGTGGCGGTCCACGGCAACGGCTGGGTGGCCGGGATCTACTACGGCCTCGCCGGGCTGGCGGGGACGGTCACCGGCGCCCTGTTTCCCCTGTCGGTGGCCAGCTACGATCCCGGCGATCGGGACGTCGGACGCACGGCTGCGGTGGTGGACGCCGCGGATCACGTGGGCGCCTGCGTGGGGGGCCTGCTCGCGGGGACCCTCATCATCCCCATCGCGGGGCAGCGGGTCACCGCCCAGGTGGTGGCCCTGGCGGCGCTGGTGCCGGCGCTGCTGCTCGGGCTGGATCTGGGGTTGGAGCGCCTCGGCTGGCGCCAGCGCCCCCTGCACCCGCGGCGCCTCTCGTTTCCCTGGATCCGGGCCTCCTGGGTCATGGGGGCCGTGCTGGTGGCGGTGCTCGCCTGCTCGGCCCTGGTGCGGTGTCGCCCGCCCCCCGACGACCCCGCCACCGTGCGCGAGCCTTTTCCGCATCGCCCCTTTCACCGCAGCGAGCCCCCCCCTCCCCGCAAGCCTCCGCCCCC
>CAYFWA010000908.1:0-2991 GCA_964346625.1 uncultured Myxococcales bacterium | reverse complement strand
CAATCCGGATCACGCTAGATTCGGCTCGTAACCCCGTTTCTCTCGAAAAACGGGTGATTATCGTGGTGAGAGATCCGGATATAGCCAAGAATCGCCTGCTCGACCAGGTGCCCCTTCTTCACCTTGGTCTGGCGCACGTGCTTTTCCATGAGCTCGCGCGTCGTCGCGGAGATCTTGGCAGAAATCTGGATTTCCTTCGGCTCGGATGACTCCCATAGAAAAATCTACATTAATGTAGAGCGGGGGGGGGGCAAGCCGTTTCCACGGGCCGCTCGAGCCGGCGTCCGGTTCCGCCGACCGGTTCTGCCAGCCGATTCCGAAGGCCGGTTCCACGGCGCTCAGGGCGCTGCGAGGCCGAGCCCTCAGTTGTACAGCACGAGGTTGTCGATGTAGATGCCCGGATAGGTCACCGAGCTGTCTGATCGGAAGGCGAAGCGGAGCCAGATGGTCTGCCCGGCGTAGGCCGACAGGTCCGCAGTGAAGGTGGACCACTGCACGCTCCAGGGCTCGGTGTCGTCGCCCCAGGCCTGCTCACCACCCACGCTGCTGAGGTTGTAGGCGGGGGTGACCGAGGAAAGCAACGAAAAGGTCGAGCCATCGGTGGACACCTTGAGATTCCCGCCGTCCCAGGAGGACCCCTCGGTATCCACGTACGCGCGGAACTCCAGGATCACCGTCCCCGACGTGCCGGTGAGATCAATGGACGGCGAGGTGGCGGTACATGTGGACCAGTCGAGGTTGTTGGAGTAATCGCCGGACATGTTCACGCCGATGCAGCTCCCGGAGTCACACACGCTGGGCCCGGTCCCGCTCGGCGTGCCCCACTGCCACTCGCCGCCAAAGGTCCACCCGGTGGGGTTGGCGTCGAAGTTCTCAGCCCACACCCCATCCACCACATCGATTTCGAAGCTCTTTTCCGAGTAGTTGGACGGGTTCCCGGCCACGGTGGCCCGCACGTTCACCGTCACCGGACCCAGGTTGACCGCCAGAGGCGTCCCGCTCAGGGTGCCGGTGGCCGCGTCGATGGAGAGCCAGGCGTCGTTGGTGCCGCCGGGCTGGATGGACCAGGCGAAGCTGCCGATTCCCCCGTCCGCCGACAAGGCGTGGCTCCAGGCCTCGCCCGGCAGCGCCAGGCCGAGATTCACGCCCGAGGTGATCTGCACCGGCACCTCGGCGGCCTCGGTGATGTACATGGCGTCCAGATACCAACCCGGATATTCGGAGTAGCTGTCGGAGCTGAAGGCGAACCGGAGCTGGATGGTGTCGCCGGCGTAGGCGGACAGGTCGAACAGGCCGCGGTGCCAGCCCTGGCCGGCCTTGTCGCCGTAGAAGGCGGGCTCGCCGTCCACCGTGCCGTCGTAGCCGCCGTCCGGGGTTAGGGTGGCCCAGGAGGCGCCGCCGTCGTTGGAGACCATCACGGTCCCCCCGTCGTCGTCGTAGTCCTCGGTCTGCAGCCACATGAACAGCGACAGCACCGGGCTCGTAGCCTGGCCCAGGTCGATGGGCGGCGACTCCAGCACGCAGGTGGAGTAGCTCAGGCTGGAGCTGTAGTTGCCGGCCATGTTGGTGCCCACGCAGGAGCTGCCGTCCAGGCACTGGCTCGGCCCGGCGGAGGGGGAGCCCCAGTCCCAGCTCCCGGAGAAGATCCACCGCTGCAGGGTATCGCCCTGGTCCTCGAAGTCCTCGTGGAAGTACCAGACCAGCCCCGTGCAGCCGCTGGTGTCGTAGCCGCAGCTCCCGGAGCAGCCCAGGTTGCCCCCGGACCAGCCCAGGCTCACGCAGTCCTTGCCCCGCAGGTCGCTGCCGTCGCAGTCCTCGCCGTACTCCGCGGTGTCGTTGCCGCAGCTCGGCCCGGAGCCGTCGCAGCCGCTGGTGTCATGGGTACACCAGTCGGTGCAGGCGAGGGTGCCGCCCGTGTAGCCGATGTCGGTGCAGGTGACCCCGCCGAGCTCGGTGTGATCACACCACTCGCCCTGCAGCGGCTCCAGCACGCCGTTGCCGCAGTTGGGGCAGCAGTCGGGCTGGCACCGCTCGCAGCTCTCGCCCATGTCGCGCTCGCAGACCTGGTCCCCGCACTCGAACTCCACCTCGCAGGTGTCCGAGCAGCCGTCGTGGATCTCCAGGTTTCCGTCCTCACACTCCTCCCCCGCCTCCCAGATGCCATTGCCACACTCGGCCACCGAGTCCTCGTCGTTGCAGCCGCGCGAGCAGCCGTCGCCGCTTTCGTTGTTGCCGTCGTCGCAGCCCTCACCCTCGTCCAGCACGCCGTCTCCGCAGGAGGGACAGCAGTCCTGCGGGCAGGCCTCGCAGGTCTCGTAGTTGTCCTCCTCGCAGTACTCGTTGCCGCAGATGTACTCCACGACGCAGTCGGCGCTGCAGCCGTCACCGCTGATGTTGTTGCCGTCGTCACACAGCTCCGCTCCCTGTAGGACACCGTCTCCACAACCGTCCTCACGCTGACAGCCCCCGTCGCAGCCGTCGCCGGGGTCGTTGTTGCCGTCGTCGCAGCCCTCGCCGAGCTCGTGGATGCCGTTGCCGCAGACCGCGCCGGGCTCCTCGTCCTGACACAGGGCGTTGCAGCCATCGAGGTCGTAGAGGTTGTCGTCGTCACACTCCTCGCCCACGTCCAGCCGCCCGTTGCCGCAGCCCTCCTCCACCTCGCACTCAGCGGTGCAGCCGTCGCCCGGGGTGAAGTTGCCGTCGTCGCACTCCTCGCCCGGCTCCCGGATGGAGTTGCCGCAGAACCCCTCCACCTCGCACTCGGCGCTGCAGCCGTCGTGATCGATGCGGTTCCCGTCGTCGCACTGCTCCCCGGGCTCCTTGACCCCGTTGCCGCAGCGCTGGTCCCCGTCGTCGTCGTCCCCACCGCTGATGCATCCCGCCCCCAGCATCAACGCCATCAGCACGCCGATCCCTGCCAGGGTCCAAATTGAGCTCGCTGGCCGTACACGTTCAGGGGGGATGTCCCATCCCCCCTCGCCCCGAAAAAGC
>CAYFWA010000907.1:0-2994 GCA_964346625.1 uncultured Myxococcales bacterium | reverse complement strand
CCGGGCGCCTCGACGCCCTGACTTGCAGACCTTATTTTGACCCGCTCCCTTACTCGATATTCTGAATGACCTCGCGTACTTTCTCGAGCTGCGCCTTCACCTCCACCACGCGAGCGCTCATCTGACTGTCTGGGGCCTTGGCGCCGGTGGTGTTGATCTCACGAAGCATCTCCTGCAGCAAAAAATCCAGCTTGCGGCCATGTGGCGCATCTCCTTCCATCAGCACCTGATCGAACTGCTCGAAATGAGAGCGCAATCTAACAACTTCCTCTGTGACGTCCGCCCGGTCGGCCAGCAACGCGATCTCACCGGTGAGCCGCGAGGCCTCCACCGCGTCGGCGGCCGCACCCAGCTCATGGAGTAGGGTTTCCACTCGTTGTCGGGTCTTCTCGGCCAGACGACGCGGCTGTATGGAGGCCACGGACTCGATGGCTGCCACGTGCTCCGAGGCCTCGCCGAGCAGCTCCCGCACCGCGGTGACCATGCGCGCTCCTTCTTGGAGGCGCATCTCGTCCCAGCTCTCGAGGGCAGGATCCAGCGCCTCCAACACCCGGGATTCGAATCCGGCCGGCGGTGTCCTCGCCTCCGGTCCGAGGCTGGCGCGGGCCGCCAGGTAGGTGACGAGGTCCCGCAGGGTCGGCGGCTCCGCGAGCCCCAATCGCTCGGAGAGCCGCTGCAGCTCCTCGTAGCCCTGCAAGAGCCGCTGCTCGTTGGCCGCCGAGGCGCCCTGGGTGGCCTCCTCCACCGCCGCGCGGACGACCACGTCTACCCGCCCGCGGTGGCACGCCTTTCGGACGCGGGCCGTCAGGGCGGCCTCGACGCCGGGGGCCGACCAGGGCAGCTTCACGCGAACGTCGGCGTGGCGGCTGTTGACCGAGCGAATCTCCACCGTGTAGTGGGACTGCTCCACCTGGAACGAGCGGCTGGCATAGCCGGTCATGCTGCGGGGTCGGCGCTTCGGGCTCACATCAACCTTGTCCGCCAGAAACGGTCTAGCTGTCAAGCACTGGCACATTCCATCGGTGCGGATTTCGGCCTTGAGCTGACGACGTGAGGCGTTACTATCCGCGCTCATGCACGTGCTCGTTTCCCTGCTCTTCATGTCCGCCGCAGCCGCGAGTGGCGCGCCCGCCCCTGCTGCGCGCGATCCGGAGACACCGGCCAGGGCCCGCGCCCGCGCGACCGCCCCCGCGCCGGCAGCCGGTCGAAATGACGCCAAGATGGTGCGCCATGAAGGCACCAGGGCGTGGCCCGACACCATCGGTCCCTTCGGCCTGGTGAGCAAGGAGGGGCAGAGCTCGCTTTTCCTCGGCTTCGCCGGCCAGCTCATCGGCCAGTACGAGACGACGGACGGTGGCGATGGTGCGGATCGCGAGCATCGGTTCGTCCCCATGCTCCGACGCCTCCGCATCACGCTGCTCGGCTCCGTGTTGAGCCGATCGCTGCGGTACTACCTGCAGCTCTCCTTTGCGCCGGGCGCGCTGGAGCTCATGGATTTCTGGATCGATTGGCGCTTCACCCGGTTCACCCGCGCGCGGATCGGGTTCCAGAAGATCGGGTTCACGCGCCACCGGATGGGCTCGTTCAAAAATCGCACGCTGGTGGACTGGTCCCCCATCTCCCCGACCTTTGGGGACGAGCGCCAGCTCGGCCTCGCCTTCCACGGCGGACAGGCGCCCGAGTGGTTGGACTGGTCTGTCGGCGTATTCACGGGGATCAACCACCGCAGCGCCCATGCCCTGGGCGTCGCGCAGACCTACGGGGAGCCGGTACCGAACCCCTCGGCGCTGGTGGACCCCGGGCCGACGGATGGCTTCCACCCCGAGCTCGCGTCGCGGCTGGGCTATCGGTTCCGGGACATCGATCTGGACACCGACACCGACTGGGCCGGGGGAAAGCTGCGGCTGTACGCCGGGATCGGGGCCACCTGGGATCTGGACGCCGTGCCCACCCTGGACCACGCCGCGCGCCTCGCCGCCGAGCTGCTGATCAAGGTGCGGGGGGTGTCGCTGGCCGCGTCGGGATACCTCTCCTGGGCGCGCCGCCGGGGTGGCGATCGGCTGGACCTGCGGTGGGCGATGTGGGGCCTGGTGGCGCGCAGCAGCGTGCTGCTGGCCGGCCGGGTGGAGCTGGCGGCGCGCTACGTCGTCATCGAACGTGGCCGGGGGCTGCTGCGCGACGCGCGGGACCGCGCCGACGCCCTCATCGCGGCCGCGCCCGCCGAGGAACAAGATGCCTTGCGCGATCGGTACCGCCTGGCGGGCCGCATGCGCCGGGAGCACGAGGCCACCCTGGGCGTGAACGTCTACCTCATCGGCACCTCCCTCAAGTGGCAGACCGACGTGAGCTGGCTCCCCCAGCGCATCGATGGCGAGCTGCGCCACGACGCCCGGGTTCGCAGCCAGCTCCAGCTCACGTTCTGACTCGACTCCGCCGCTCGACTCCGCCGCAACTCCGTCCTCGCGTAGCGTGTCTTGGAAGCCGTCCTCGCGTAGCGTGTCTTGGACAGCCTCGTCCCCCCCCCGACCATCCTCCGGTATCATGCGTCGCCTGTTTCAGGGACTCGGACGAGATCGCGGCCGGGCAGGCCGCTTGATGTGAACGCTGGGCCGAACCATCACGCCCGCCGTGCGGATGCCCGAATGCCCCTGTCGGACGCGGAGCATCAGATCCGGCGCCCGCGCCCCCCGCCCGGTGCGCTCCCGGTACCGTCTCGCCAGAGCCCGCGCGAG
This sequence comes from uncultured Myxococcales bacterium, assembly GCA_964346625.1. Classification (GTDB taxonomy): domain Bacteria; phylum Myxococcota_A; class Polyangia; order HGW-17; family JAJRWW01; genus CAYFWA01. The sequence continues at coordinate 262 of CAYFWA010000907.1, read as the reverse complement.
CCGCCGCTCGAAGCGATACAGCTCGCGGCCGTCGAACAAGACGTCTGCCTTCGCCTTGGCCACCGGCTGGGCCAGCGCCTTGCGCACTCCCTTGCGCTCCTTGGAGCTGCCCAGAAAGTCGGCCAGGCCCTTGTCCCGCGTCCAGATCACCACCCGATCGGCCCGGTACCCCGACCCCGGGATCCGCGTCCCGTTGGGAAAGCGCAGGGTGACCTTCCGCTCACCCGCCCGGGGCGCGCCCCGGGCCGTCTCCCCCTCCCCC
>CAYFWA010000906.1:0-2996 GCA_964346625.1 uncultured Myxococcales bacterium | reverse complement strand
AGCCCCGCCGCCGCCGCGCCCCGGGGCGAACCCCCCGCGATCCCGCCCCGGCCCCCGCCCGCCCCCGCCGAGCCCCCCCGAGCCCCGCCGAGCCCCGTGACGCACCCGCCCCGTGAGCCATTCGCCCCGTGAGCCCAGGGGCGGTGCTGGCGCCAACGTGCCCCTTGCGGTGGCGCGTGGTCACGCGTCAGCCCCCGGCCACGAACTGCATGGCCACCACCTCGTCGCCGTCGGCCAGGCGGTGGGACGGCTCCACCCGCTGCCCGCGGATCAGCAGGGAGAGGGGCTGGCCCGCGGGCAGCGGACCGGCCCTGGCCAGCAGCGCCTTGACCGGGCTGCCCGGGCGCAGCTCGTAGCGGCCCGCGCGCAGGTAGCGCTCCACGGGGCCATGGGTCTGCAGGGTCACGGCGATGCGCTCGCCGGAGCCCAGCAGGCTGCGCAGGGTCTCCGCGGCCCATCGCTGGACACCGCGTACGTGCTGCAACGTGCCGAGCCGAATCCAGGGGAGACCATACCGCATGGGATCTGGAAGTAGCAGACCCGCCCCCGAATTGACAAGCCGCTCCGGGTCCGGTCTACTCGGACAATCCTGCGCGGAGGCGGCTGTCGCCAACGGGCAGGAGGGAACCGACGAGCGGGATGGACCCTCTGGGCCCCTCTCCCGCAGGCAGGAGCATCGCATGAGCAATGGATACATGGGCCGCGTGCTGTGGGTGGATCTTTCCCAAAAGTCCTTCGAGGCCGAGGCCATCCCCGACGCGGTCTACGAGCAGTACCTCGCCGGCTACGGCCTCGGTGCCAAGCTGCTTTTCGATCGCATCCCCCCGGGCACCGACCCGCTGGGGCCCGAGAACATCCTCGGCTTCGTCTCCGGCCTGCTGTCGGGCACGGGGGCGCACTTCGCGGGGCGCTGGCAGATCGTGGGCAAGAGCCCCCTCACCGGGGGTTGGGGAGACGCCAACTGCGGCGGTGATCTGGCGCCAGCCATCAAGCGCACCGGCTTCGACGGGATCTTCTTCACGGGCCAGAGCGACCACCCCGTGTATCTGCTCATCGAGGGGGACCAGTGGTCCCTGCAGGACGCCCGGGACCTGTGGGGCACCGACGCCATCGAGACCGAGGACACCCTGCGCGAGCGCCACGGCAAGGCCTGCCGCGTGGCCTGTATCGGGCAGGGGGGCGAGCAGCAATCGCTCATCTCCGGGGTGTGCAACGCCCGGGGCCGCATCGCGGCCCGGTCGGGCCTCGGCGCGGTGATGGGCTCCAAGCAGCTCAAGGCGGTGGTGCTCGAGGGCAAGGCCAAGGTGGCGCTCCACGACCGCAAGCAGGTGCTCGAGCTGTCCAAGGCCTTCCGCAAGCGGCTCGAGCGTGACAAGGCGGTGGACCGGATCTTCACGGGGGGCGTGGTGGCGATGCTCGGGCGGGTGCTGCGGCGGTTCAAGACCCAGCCCGCCATGGCCGGGGAGCTGTTCAAGTTCACCCTGCGGGTCTGGGGCACCCCCGGCATCACGGCCATGTCCGCGGAAAGCGGCGACTCGCCGGTGAAGAACTGGAAGGGCGTGGGCTACCGGGACTTCCCCATCGGCACGCGCTCGTCGCGCATCGGCGACGATCGGGTCACCGCCTACGAGACCAAGAAGTATCGCTGCCATAGCTGTCCGCTGGCCTGCGGGGGCCTGTGCTCGGTCAAATCGGGGCCCTACCCCATCCCGGAGACTCACAAGCCGGAGTACGAGACCCTGTGCGCCTTCGGGACGCTCTGTCTGATCGACGACCTGGAGCGGATCTTCGAGATCAACGACCGGCTCAACCGCGCCGGCATCGACACCATAAGCTGCGGCACCGTGGTGGCCTGGGCCATGGAGGCCTTCGAGCGGGGCCTGCTCACCGAGCGGGACACCGGCGGCATCCGCCTGGCCTGGGGCGACGGCGAGGCGGCGCTGCAGGTGGTGCAGCGGATCATCGACGGGGAGGGCATCGGGGAGCTGCTCAAGGACGGCGTGAAGCGCGCCGCCCAGCGGCTCGGCCAGCGCTCCGAGGAGTTCGCCATGCACGCCGGGGGCCAGGAGCTCCCCATGCACGACGGCCGCTACGACGCGGGCCAGGGCCTGGCCTACGAGGCGGAGCCCACGCCGGGGCGCCACACCGTCCAATCGTACACCTACACCGATCTGATGGCCCTGCACCGCAAGACCAAGCGGATGCCCAAGCAGCCCCTGATGCACAGCTTCAGCGATCGGTTCGGCACCCAGGGCAAGGGCGAGGCCCAGTCCATCGCCAGCCGGTACATGGAGCTCGGCAACGGCTGCGGCATGTGCCTGTTCGGGCTCTCGGTGGGCGGGAATCCACCGGTGGCCGAGTGGATCAACGCCGCCACCGGCTGGCATAGGAGCTTCGAGGAGTATCTGGAGGTGGGCCACCGGATCAAGACCCTGCGCCACGCCTTCAACCTGCGCGAGGGCATCACCCCGGCCGACACCCGGATGCCGGACCGAGCGCGCGGCGTCCCCCCCTTGCAGGACGGCCCCCTCGAGGGCATCACGCCGGAGTTCGACACCCTGCGCCAGGACTTCTACCGGGCCCTGGGCTGGGATCCGGTCACCGCCTTCCCCCTGGACGCCACCCTGGATCGGCTCGACCTGCCGCAGGTCAAGCAGGCGCTGGAGCAGGCTCGGGCGTCGTAGGGCTCAGCGCGCAGTTGCGGGGGAGCGAGGCGCCTCCTCGGGTACGCGGGAGAGGGCAGGGGAAGAGGACCGACATAGCGGGATTTCAGAGGGGTGTCGGCGGAGTATCGGCGAAGCGTCGCCGGAGCGTCGGCGGAGTGTCGGCGGAGTGTCGCCGGAGTGTCGGCGGAGTGTCGCTGGAGCGCCGGCGGAGTACGGCGGGATGTCGGCGGAGTGTCGGCGGAGTGTCGCCGGAGCGTCGCCGGAGTACGGCGGGATGTCGGCGGAGTGTCGCCGGAGTGTCGGCGGAGTGTCGCTGGAGCGCCGGCGGAG
>CAYFWA010000905.1:0-3007 GCA_964346625.1 uncultured Myxococcales bacterium | reverse complement strand
CGATCTCTTCTTCACCGGCTCTGTGCGCCGGGGTTCGATGCGCCACGTTGGCAACCACCGAAATCGGATTACCTTGTACGGACGAAGAAGACCCAGGTTTTGTTCGGTCGAAGAAGACCCAGGTTCTCTATGCGAGAGTCGCAGCGAGGCGTTGCGGCCACGGGTCGCGGCACGAGCTGCGATAACTGCCCAGTACATGAGAAGACTGAGGCACAATGTGAAGAGAGCGGCGCAGTTCGATTGGCGCGCTGTGGAGACAACCCCGACGGCTCCTTTGACATCGAGACGACCCCGAGCCACACCGGCCCGGGCCACGACTGGGTGTTCATCCGGGACCTGTCGCGCGCCGCGGTGGACCCCGGCAACGGCGACGGCGGCCGCGCCGACACCCTGGACCCGGGCGACGGCGCGGAAGTCGTGCGGGCTGCGCGGCAACACCCACGACTTCCGCGCATTCGGCGGCTGGGGCCACGACACCGTGGTGTGGTACGTAGACGACGACGTGCAGACCACCACCTGGCTCGGCCCGAGCTTCTTCGGCGCCGCCGGACGCTACGGCTCGCTCACCACCACCGCAGCGCTGACGCCCTGGTGCAGCTTCTGGCCGTCGAGCTCGAGGTAGCTGCCCCGCGCCAGGACGGCCAGGGGGGCGTCGCCGCTCAAGGTCACCAGCACCCAGGCGCCATCGGTGGCCACCGCCGTGCCGTCGGACAGCGTGAGGCGCTCGGGGGCGCCCGGGGCGCGGGCCAGCACCAGGTCGCGTTGGCCCGCGTACGAGACGATCCAGCCGGCCAGGCCCTGGTCCTCGCCGGAGCCCCCGCCCGCGAGCGCCAGGCGGGTGACCGTGAGCGGGGCGTCCGCGGCGCCGGCTTCGGCGCCCACACGGTAGGGCGCGGCCACCGCGACGAAAAGCGGCGCCCGGGCGGTGATCACCCCGTCGAGCACGGCGTGGTGGTGCATGCCGCCTTCGATGCTGTCCACGTGCGGACGCGCGCCCTCCTCGAAGGGGGGCTCCACCAGGGCGAGGGGCGTGGCGGTGTCGCTGGGGCGGTCGGCCGCGGCCAGGTACACGTCCACGCCGGCGAGGGGCCGCTCCCAGCGCGCGGTCTGGGCGGTGGCGTCAAGGGTGAAGGTGCCGCCGCTGTCCAGGCCCGCCCAGCCGTGCAAACGCCAGGTGTGCTCGCGCGGCTGCGTAACGGGGGTGTCCACCCGGTCGAAAACCACGAGGTAGCGGTTGCGCACCATTGCCAGGGCCCGCTCCGTGGTGGACTGCTCGATGGGCTGGCGCGCCTCCACCCAGGCCACCTGGTTGCCCAGGTGCTCGTTTTCCAGGTAGGCGTCGGCATCGCCGAAGTCCACCACGAGCCCCTTTTCGGGCACGGGCTCGCCCTCGATCATCAACACGCTGTGCGCGCCGGCCTGGGCCGTGACGGCGTTGTCGAGCATGTTGGGCTTGTGATACCCGGTGTCCATCAGCAGGTACTCGCCGTAGGCGTAGAGCTGAAAGGAGCCGCTGTCCACGTGGTCGTGCACGGTGAGGCGGGAGTCGCCGTGCTCGGCGATGAGCAGCGCCCACAGGTCCTCGGGCCCCCAGCCGCTGCGCAGCACCGCCTGCCCCACCGCGGGCATCACGCGGTGGCGCCAGGCGGGCGGGGCCACCTCCAGGGTGTCGGCCTCCGGTACATACGCCAGGTGCTGGATGCGCAGGTTCCAGCCGCCGGTCATGTTGCGCTCGTCGTGCTCCCAGTCCCACAGCAGGTCGCCGCGCTGCAGGATCCCCGCCATGATGGCCGAGCCGTTGGCCCGCTTGAAGCTGGAATCCTCGATGGGCGGGCGGCGGCCGTCGGGCATCCGCAGGCCGAGAAACCAGTCCGAGGTGAGCTGGAAGCGCTCCTGGTGAATCAGGTTCACGAAGTCGAAGGGCTCACCCTCCACGCACCCGTGGTCGGCCCAGTGATACTGGTCCACCCGGTTCGCGCAGCTTCGCGGCAGGCGGCGCGGCTCCCCCACGCGGTTGCGCCAGGCCAGCGCCAGCGCCAGCGACGGCGCGTAGGCGAACCGGTAGTACAGCGACCCCTCACAGACGCCCCCCTCCTCGCTCACGTAGTGCCCCCGGGGACCCCACAGGTGATCCAGCTCGGAAAACGCGAAGCTCGCCCAGATGGGCGCCTCCGGGTGGTCCGGGAAGGCCAGGGCTACGATGCCCAGCGAGCAGGCCGTGCGGATGGGGTGGTTGTTCTGGGTCCACTGGATGGACATCAGCCGGCCGATGTCATCCTCGATGTACTCGGAGTAGAACTCGCTCATCAGCGTGGTGAGCTTGTCCTCGAGGGCCTGGGCCTCCGCGTCCGGGATCAGCCCGGCCCCCTGAAGCAGATCCAGCGCGAAGGTGTAGCCCATGGCGATGCCCGGCATGCGGATGTTCAGGTCGTGGTCCTCGTGGGTCCAGTAGTTGTCCGAGAGCCGGTCCATGAAGTCCCGCGCCTTGGCCGCCCAGGCCGCGTCGTCGTGGAGCCAGGCCAAAAAGGCCGCAGCCAGGGCCGTCTCGCCGTTTTTCTGCTCCGGGGAGTCGAAGGTGTCCGGCGGCAGGTCCACGTGATCGCGGCTGGCGTCGGCCTCGATGGCCGCGTGGATCGACGCGTAGGGCTCCCGCCCGACGCGCTCGAGGATGCGGGGCTTGTCCTCGGGCAGCAGGATCAGGCTGGGCGCGAAATCCGGCCGCGGGGGCAGCCCCTCCGGCGTCCCCGGCGGATCGCCCCCCTCGTCGCCGCAGCCGGCGAAAAGCAGCGCCGAGCCCACCGGCCCCGAGGCGACGAGGACCATGGCGGCCACAGCGGTGATGACGGGAAGGATGCGGGTGCGGCGGCGGGTGCGGCGGCAGGCGCGGCGGCGGGTGCGGCGGCAGGTGCGGCGGCAGGCGCGGCGGCAGGTGCGGCGGCAGGCGCGGCGGCGGATGCGGCGGCAGGCGCGGCGGCGGATGCAGCGGCAGGCGCGGCGGCGGGTGCGG
>CAYFWA010000904.1:0-3009 GCA_964346625.1 uncultured Myxococcales bacterium | reverse complement strand
CGGCGCGGGCGGCGCCGGCGCGGGCCGCCCGCAGCACCGCGCGGGCCTCGGCCGGGCGACCGGCCTCGATCAGCGCATCGCCGAGGGCGATCCGGGTCTCGACGCGACGGGGCGCAAGCTCCAGCGCCCGCCGCAGGTGATCGAGGGCCGTGGCGCTGTCGCCACGCTCGGCGGCGATGCGGGCCAGCGCCCGGTGGGCCTGCAGCCGCAGGTCGGCGCGCTCGGCCTGCAGCACGGCCCGGTAATGGGAGGCGGCGACCCCGAAGCGGCGGTGCCGCTCGTAGAGCCCGGCCAGGGCCAGCGCCACCGCGGGATCGCCTGGGCGCAGCCGGGCCGCCCGATGAAACGCGTCCACCGCCTCGTCGTAGCGGCCGCGCTCGACCCGGATTCTGCCGAGGGCCAACCACAGGTCGGCCGACCGCGGCCGCGCCGCCACGGCCTCGCGCAGGCTCTGCTCCGCTTCCGGGTGGCGTCCCGCGGCGCTCAGCGCCCGGGAAAGAAGCAGCCTCGCGTCCTCGCGGGCGGGTTGCCGGCTCACCGCCTCGCGCAGCAGCGCCACCGCCCGGGCAGGCTGCCCGCGGGCCAGTGCCACGCGCCCCTGGCGGACCCGGTCGGCCGACGGCCCCGCGGTCTCGGGCTCGCAGCTCGCCGCCAGCGCGACCCACAGCAGCATGACGAACCAACCCGGCGCTGGTGATCCACTTGGCGACATCTTCGGTTTGGCCCGACTCTCCGTCTTGCCACGCGCAGCGACGCGGCCGTTTTCCCGTCTTCCTTGCCACGCTTAGCGACGCGGCCGTTTTTCCGTCTTCCTTGCCGCGCGCAGCGATGCCGCAGGCTTCCCGTCATCGCCAGCGTGGCCGTCTTGCAGTCTAATACGCAGAGGCGCGGCGCACCAGCCGAGGATCGGGTTGTCGGGCCGCGCGAGCCCGACATCGTTGACATTTCAATGCCTCTGGGTCATGGTGCCGGTGCAAAATTCCGGCCGCCGGGCCGTTTGAGGATCCCATGGCAAACGTCATCGTGGTGGGTGCCCAGTGGGGCGATGAAGGCAAAGGCAAGGTCGTGGACGTGCTCACCGCCTCCGCCGACGTGGTGGTGCGCTATGGGGGAGGCGCCAACGCCGGCCACACCCTCGTGCTGGACGGGGAGCGCCTGGTGGTCCATCTGCTGCCGAGCGGGGTGGTCCACCCCGAAAAGCGATGCCTGCTCGGGGCGGGCATGGTGATCGACCCGGTGGCCTTGCTCGACGAGATCCGCACCTGCCGCGCGCGCGGCCTGGACATGGATCCGCCCCGGCTCGGGGTGAGCCATACGGCCCACGTCATCTTACCCTATCACCAGGCCCTCGACGGGCTGAGGGACCAGGGAGCGGGGGCCATCGGCACCACCCGACGCGGCATCGGGCCGTGCTACGAGGACAAGATGGCGCGCCGGGGGATCCAGATGTGGCAGCTCGGCCGCCCCGAGGTGCTCGCCCAGGCGCTGGATCGCGCGCTTCCCTTCGCCAACGCCACCCTGCAGCGGCTGGGGGAAAAACCCGCGGATCGAGACGAGCTGCTGCGCGCCTACCGCGAGATCGGCGCCGCCCTCACGCCGTATCTGTGTGACGTGTCCCGCGCGACCCATGAGGCCATGGCCCGCGGGCGCGCGATCCTGTTCGAGGGGGCCCAGGGGGCGCTGCTCGACATCGACTACGGAACGTACCCTTTCGTGACCTCCTCGAGCACCATCGCCGGGGGCGCGTGCACCGGCGCGGGGGTGGGCCCCACCCAGATCGACGCCGCGGTGGGCATCGTCAAGGCCTACCAGACCCGGGTGGGCAATGGGCCCTTTCCCACCGAGCTCACCGACTCGCTCGGGGAGCAGATCCGGGCCCGCGGTGACGAATATGGTGCCACCACGGGACGGCCTCGACGCTGCGGCTGGCTCGACGCGGTGGCATTACGCCGCGCCACCCGCGTAAGCGGGCTCACGGGCTTGGCGGTGACGAAGCTGGACGTTCTGCGCGGGCTCGATCCGCTGCGGATCTGTGTCGGCTATCGGCTCGACGGCGCGCCCTGCGACGATCTGCCCCCCGGCGCTACGGAGGCTGCGCGGTTGGAGCCCATCTACGAGGACCTGCCGGGGTTTTCCGAGGACCTCGGCAGCGCGCGAGCCTGGACCGATCTGCCGGCTGCGGCGAGATCGTATCTGCAGCGCCTCTCGGAGCTGGCCCAGGTCCCCCTCCAGCTCGTTTCCGTAGGGCCCGCGCGCTCCGAAACAATCCTGCTGGACAACCCCTTCGGGGATGAATAGGGTGGCGAAAAAGAAAAAAATAGATGCAAAGCGGATCCGGCGCTGGCCGGTCCAATGAGGCGATGACACGGTTGGACGTTGTATCCATCGCGCAAGGAGTCTATAATATTCGTTCCGTCGGTCGCCTACAGGCCACGACGTAGAAACGGACTCCCGCAGGAGAAAAGGGGTTCTGATGAAAATCGTCTGCGAGAACTGCTCCACCAAGTATTCCATCGCGGATGAGAAGGTCCGAGGAAAGGTCTTCAAAATCCGGTGCAAGAAGTGCGGGCACATCATCGTGGTCAAGGGCACCAACATGGCCGCCCCCGAGGCCGCTTCGGAACCCGCCGCAGGGCAGTTCGATGACAAGGAAACGCGCGTGTTCGATTACTCGGGCTTCGCCGAGTCCATGTCGAGCCAGGCCATCTGGCACCTGGTGATCGACGGGGGCCAGGTCGGCCCGCTGTCGGCCGAGCAGGTTCACGCCAAGTTCGACGCCGGAGAGATCGACGCCGAGACCTACACCTGGAAAGAGGGCTTTAAGGACTGGCTCCGCCTCGCCGAGGTGGACGAGTTCGCCGAGCTGGCCGAGGAGGAGGAGGGCAAGACCGAGCTGATGTCCGAGCAGCAGGCCTCGGACATGTTCTCCGGGGCGGGCGCTGGCGCGCCGGCGGCGGGCGCCACCCCGGCCCCGGCGGCGGCCGCCACCCCGGCCCCGGCGGCCGCCAC
>CAYFWA010000903.1:0-3010 GCA_964346625.1 uncultured Myxococcales bacterium | reverse complement strand
CGCGGGCCGGGATGGATCGGCGGCCGAATCCCGGAGTTGTTTTTGCACGAGCCCTTACGCCCCTCCTGGCGCGCCGACGCCTCCCCCGGCCTGCTGCCGGCGCTGGGCCTGGTGGGCATCACCGCGGTGAGCTATCTGCTGCTTTTCGGCCTCGCCCTGCCCGCCGAGGGTCTGCGGTGGAACCCCTCGGCCGGGGCCCACCTGGCGCTGATCCTGCTGTTCGCGGGCTTCGTGCTCCAGGTGCACGCCGTGAGCGGCCTGTGGGGGGCCCGCGGCCTGGGGCTGCTGGTGGGCCTGGTCTGGCTGCTGCCCACGGCCATCGCGGTGATTCTGGTGTCGGCCTGGGAGGCCTTCGTGCCGGCGGGCTACCTGGCGGCCACCACGCCGGTGGCCACCTTCGCCTACGGCCTGCTGCACCTGTTCGAGCCCGTGGCCGCCGCCGAGCCCGAGGCCCAGCCGCTGCTGGGCCACCTCCCCGGCCTGCTCGGCGCGGGCCTCGTGCTCTCGCTGGGGCTGGGGACGGCCGGTGAGCTCACCTTGTGGCGACAGCAGCGCGCTGCGCGACGCGAGGTCCACGCACGGGAAAACGAGGCGCACGCTCGAAGAGACAATGATAGTCTTGACTAGTATTGTCGCGACCAACATAGCCTAGACTATCTTTGGGGGACTCCTCCCCTCAACGAGAAAGAGCACCGGCATGCCACACGTTGCCGTGGCGGCGATGCGGAGGTAGACTTCGGGTATGGCGGAGATGGCGAGCCACGAGCCCGATCCCTACGGCCGCGAGCTCACTCATCAGGACCTCGCGCACACGCCGGACGACGGGAACCTCTACGAAATCATCGATGGAGAGCTGTATGTGACGCCCTTTCCAAGCGTGTCCCATCAGCAGGTGGTGACCCAGCTCACGGGTGTGCTCAACCAGCACGTCCGCCGCGAGGGACTGGGGCGGGTGTTCACCGCGGGCCTCAAGGTGGTGCTGGACGAGCCCACCGGGGTGGGACCGGACATCGTGTTCATCTCCCGGGCGCGCATGGACGGCCTGCGCCCCGATGGGTACTACGGCGTCCCGGATCTGGTGGTGGAGGTGCTCTCGTCCAAGCCGGCCCTCGACCAGCACGTCAAGAAGCACAAGTACGCCAGGGCCGGGATCCCTCACTGCTGGATCGTGGATCCCGACCTGCGCCGCCTGCTCGCTTATCGGCTCGAGGGGCGCGCCTACCGGCTGATGGCCGAGCACGAGACGCAGGACGTCTTTCGCCCCGAGCTGTTTCCCGGGCTCGACATCGACCTCGCGCAGCTTTGGCTGGATTAGCGTTCTCTCTCCCCTCAATCGATCCTGTTAATCGCGAGCCCTCAGCCCCGTTCGTCCCCGCGCTGTCTCTCCCCGCGCTATTCCCTCCCCCGCTCCCGGAGCCCGTGCTTTTCCAGCCGGCGCAGGAGCTGGTAGCGGCTGATGCCCAGCAGCCGCGCCGCCTCGGACTTGACGCCGCCGGCCTGCTGCAGGGCCTCGCGGATCATCTTGCGCTCCACGCTCTCCAGGGTGTCCACCCCGGGGATGAAGTCCATGGCCACGGCGCCGCCGGGGGCGGCGTCGCCCGGCGTGGACGGGGAATCGGCGGTGGGGGCAGACAGCACGCGCTCGGGCAGGTGCGCCGGGGTGAGGGGGGCGCCCTCGGCCAGCACCACCGCGCGCTCGATGATGTTGCGCAGCTCGCGGACGTTGCCCGGGTAGCCGTAGCCGGTGAGGACCGTCTCCACCTCGGGGGGCAGGGAACACGGGTGGCGGCCGAGGCGCTCGCACAGGGTGTCCAGGAAGTGGCGGGCCAGCAGCGGCACGTCGGCCGGCCGCTCGCGCAGGGGCGGCAGGTGGATGGGGAACACCGAGAGCCGCTGGTACAGGTCGTGCCGGAAGGCGCCGTCTGCCACCTGCTCGGCCAGGTCCCGGTGGGTCGCGGCCACGATCCGCGCGCGGACCGGACGCTCGCGCACCGAGCCCACCCGCTGGTAGGTGCGGGTTTCGAGCACCCGCAGCAGCTTGCCCTGCAGGGCGAGGGGCAGCTCGCCGATCTCGTCGAGCAGCAGGGTGCCGTCCGCCGCCTCGGCCACGGCCCCGGGGCGATCCTCGGTGGCGCTGGTGAAGGCGCCGCGCACGTGGCCGAACAGGATGGACTCCATCAGGTTGGGCGGCAGCGCCAGGCAGTCCAGGGTCACGAAGGGGCGGTGGCGGGCGCTGGTCAGGTGGTGCAGGGTGCGCGCGGTGACCTCCTTGCCCGTGCCCGTCTCCCCGGTGACGAGCACCGTGGTGTCGGCGCTGCGGGCCACCTTGCCCAGGCTCTGGCGCACCCGGTCCATCTCCGGTGTCTCGCCCAGCAGGCGGTTGCCCGTGGGGGCGGGCCAGTCGGGCACCTGGGCGCGCAGCGCCTGGCGCCGCTGGATCTCGAGCACCCGCTCCACGATGGGCCGCACCGAGGTCTGCTTCACCAGGTAGTCCTCGGCCCCCTGCCGGATGGCGCGGATGGCGTTGGGGATGGTCTCGAAGGCCGTCATCATGATCAGCGCGGCGCCGGGCTGTCGCGCCAGCAAAAGCGGGATCAACCGGATCCCGTCGTCGTCCGGCAGGCGGTGGTCCAGCAGGATCACCGTGAAGGTCCCCTGGTCGGCCCGGCGCAGGGCCTCGGCGCCGCTGTGGGCCAGGGTGCACTGGATGCCGGGGTCCTGCTTGCGCAGCCCCCGGGCGATGGCCTGGGCGTACAGCCGCTCGTCTTCGATCACCAGCACCTGGAGCCCAGGGGGCTCCGGGTCGGATTGCGTGATGCCCGGTGGCGCGCGCGTCATGCCTCCCTCCGGCGCGTGAGCTCCACCGTGGCGCGGCAGCCGCCGCCGGGGCGGTCTTCCAGCCGGAGGTGGCCGTCGTGGGCCTCCACGATGCGCTGGCACACGGCCAGGCCGAGCCCCGTGCCACCCGGCTTGGTGGAGTAGAAGGGCTTGAGGCACTCCCCGGCCGGGG
>CAYFWA010000902.1:0-3016 GCA_964346625.1 uncultured Myxococcales bacterium | reverse complement strand
GGTGGTGTTGGGGGAGTGGTGGGGGGCTGCGGCAAAGCTGCGTCGCGGCGCTCCTGCTGGCGGCGCTCGGCGGGGGCGTGCGCACGGCGCGGGCCGACGTCACGGATCTGACCGGGCTGGACGCCCGCAGCCGCGGCATGGGCATGTCCACCCTCACCGTGTGCACCGACTGGACCGCGGCGGCCTGCAACCTGGCGGCCGGGGCCATGGGAGAGCGTATCAGCCTGGGGGCGGCGTACTCCTACACCCACATGCGGCTCTCGGTCAACGGCGAGCGCAGCGACGTGCTGGACGCCCGCGGGGTGGCCTTCGGCTTCAACGCGCCCTTCGACATTCGCGGCCCGGTACGGGCCGCCATCTCGGTGGCGGGCTATCTGCCCGACCAGTTCCTGGCGCGGGTGCACCTGGTGCCGGCCTACGAGCCGCGTTTCGTGCTGCTCGACAACCGGCCCCACCGCCTGCTGCTCAACATCGGGCTCTCGGTGCGCCCCACCAGGTGGCTGTCGCTGGGCGTCGGGGGCACCATTTTGGCGGACGCGGCGGGCAACGGCATCACCTTCAACGTGGGCGTCAAGGGCGGCACCAAGGTGGGGGAGACGGCCATCGACCTGGAGCTGCCGGTGCGCATCGCGCCGCTGGCCGGCCTGCTGATCCAGCCTCTGCCCTGGCTGCGCATCGGCGCCTCCTATCGGGGCGAGGTGGACCTCGGTGTGCGGCTGGACATCCTGGCCAACGTGGACGTGGCGGGCATCGTCACCGGGGACGCCATCATCACCTTGCGGGCGCTCAACTACTACACGCCCCACCGGGTGGAGCTGGGGGTCTCGGCGGATCCGCACCCGCAGCTCACCCTGGCGGCCGGCGTGGGCTACGAGGTCTGGTCGCGCTTCTCCGCCGGGGTGCCCGACGTGCGGATCCTGGTGGATTTGGGGCTCAACCCCCCCATGGTGCAGGCCTTCTTCCCCGCGGACAACTTCCAGGACGTGATCACGCCCCGGCTCGGCGGCGAGTACCGCCTGCCGCTCGCCGAGGGCAAGCACGAGCTGGCCTTTCGGGCGGGCTACGTGTACGCGCCCTCGCCCGTGCCCGATCAGGTGGGCCTGCCGGCGCTGCTGGACAACATCCGGCACGTGCTCACGGCGGGCATGGGCCTGCGCGTGGGGCCGCTGGTGTCCTGGTGGCCCTACCCCGTGACGGTGGACGTCGGATTGCAGTACCATCTGCTGGTGCCCCGCGAGGTGCACCGCAACCTAGTGTCGGACGTCACCGGCGGCGGCGTGCGCTCCGAGGGGGGGCTCTTCTCGGTGGCCGCCTCGGTGAAGCAGGAGTTCTGAGCAGGATGAGCCGTAGCCCCCGCATACTGTGCCCGCGTCCGGCGCGGAACGCGCGCTCCCGACCGCGCCCGCGCCCGTGCCCGCGATCGCGCTTCAGTCGCGCGGCGCGCTCGTTGGACCGCGCGCTGGGGACGTTGGCGCTTGGGGCCACCCTGCTGGCGGGTGGCCTGGCGACCTTCGGACTGCTGGCCACGGGCTGCACCCTGGCCGAGGAGCCGCTGTGGAGCGGCTCGCGGGTGACCAGCGGCGTGGCGCCCTACCGCGACATCGGCGGCGTGGAGATCTGCGTTTCCGATCACCGCCTGGGCTCGCCGGATACGGATCTGGCGGGCTTCTGCGTACCCAAGTCGGCGCCCGAGCGTTCGCCGTGCAGCACCGACGCGGACTGCGCGAGCCGGGAGTCCTGCGTGTGCGGCTTTTGCACCGTGAAGTATTGTACGCGCAACGACGAGTGCGGCGAGGGGCGAGTGTGCGACTTCACCCTGAGCCGGTGCGTGGCCAAGTGCGAGACGTACTGCGACTGCGAGGGGCCCAACGCCCGCTGTGACATCGGCATGTGCCAGCAGCTCTGCATCGTGAACGCCGAGTGCCAGAGCGGCGAGATCTGCTCCCTGTCGCGGGCGCGCTGTATCTCGGTGCCCTGCTCCGGGGACGACGACTGCTTCCCCGAGGAGGAGTGCATCATCCAGCGGGAGCCGCGCCAGCTTACCGAGCCCACGGTGGTTGACAACCCCGACGGCGGGTACGTGGTGTTCTTCGACATGATTCATGCCGGCCCCTTCGAGCGACCCCGGCACATGATCTTTCGGGCCATCACCGGTACCGGGGAGTTCTGGACCGTAGACCCCGCGGCCCCGGTGCTCGAGCCCGACATCCCGGACGACTACCGCGCCCCCACGGTGCGGGTCCGCGAAAGCGGCTACGTCATGTACGTGGAGCTGGGGTCGGGGGAGGGGATCGCCAGGGCCGAGAGCGCCGACGGGCGGAGCTGGACCTTCGAGCCCGAGCAGCCGGTGCTCACACCGACCACCGACTGGGAGGACGGCCGGGTGGCCTCCCCGGCGGTGGTGATGGGGCTGGACGACCTGCCGCGGCTGTACTACGAGTTCGGCCAGGGCGCTGGCATCGCCATGGTGCGGGCGGCAGACCGCGACGGGCTCGCCTTCGAGACCGCCCCCGAGCAGCGCATGCGGGTGCTCGAGCCGGACCAGGTGACCCACGAGATCCTGTGGCGCAACGTCACCCGGGTTCGCTCCCCCTACGTGCTGCTGGAAGAGGACTTCGAGGGAGAGCCCCTGTACCGCCTCTACTTCAGCGCGCGGGGATTCGAATCGCCGCAGGCCTCGTCCTTCGGCTCGGTGGCGCAGATCCCGTCCAACTACTCCATCGGCTACGCGGCCTCCCGCGACGGCGAGGTGTTCGAGGTCTACCCCTACAACCCCGTCTACGATCGGATCCTGGCCAACACCTTCGTGAACCACGCCTCCGAGCTGGCCCCCGCGGTGTTCGCCATGCCCGGCCGCTACCTGCTCTACTACGCGGCCGCCAACCGCGACCTCGGCGACTGGGAGAACTTCCGCATCGCGGTGAACCCCCCGCCCCAGGCAAAGTAGGATTGGTTCTGTCCGAATTTCGGTTCTGTCCGAATTTCGGCTCTGTCCGAATTTCTCAACGGGATTTGT
>CAYFWA010000901.1:0-3016 GCA_964346625.1 uncultured Myxococcales bacterium | reverse complement strand
CCGAAGTTATTCTTTCGCGAGCCCTTACGGCTGGCCAGCACGAGCGGATGAGGTCGATGACCCTGCCCGTCTGTCGGGCCGCCTGAGCGGCGGCCCGACCCCAGCAACCAGGCCGGATGGGGGAGCCGAGGCAGAGGTGTGCCGAGATTTTGCGCACTTGAGCGATATTGTGCCCTGGCGCCGGCGTTTGGCCCTCGGCGAGGCGGCCGCGGGCCGGCGCAGGGGGGGGCGGGGGCCCGCGCGCGGCGCGGCCGGCGGGCACGGCGCAAATGGCTCCCTGCGGCGCCCGCTTGCACCGGCGGCGGAAATGTTTATGATTTGCCGTGCCGAACGGCCGCCTACGCGGGTCCAGCACCGGTGCCGTTGACAGGCCCGTAAACAGTGTTCAGCGTCGACGGACTTGACGGAAGGCTCCGGAAAGAGCAAGAAAGCCAGCGGGCCGAATCGGGCTCTCGGCAAGGGCCCCACCCGAGCGTATGGTCGGGGCCCCATCCGAGCCCATGGTTAGACCGGCTCGGCAGCGAGGTGTGTAATGGCCTGGGATTATACGGACAAGGTCAAAGAGCTCTACCGCAACCCCAAGAACGTGGGGGTGGTGGAAAACGCCGACGGGGTCGGCGAGGTGGGCTCCATCGTTTGCGGCGACGCCCTCAAGCTCAGCATCAGGGTGGATCCAAAGACCGAGGTAATCACCGACGCCAAGTTCCAGACTTTTGGTTGTGGCAGCGCCATCGCGTCGTCCACCGCCCTGACCGAGCTGGTGGTGGGCAAGACCGTGGAGGAGGCGCTCGAAATCAAGAACCAGGACATCGTGGACTACCTGGGCGGTTTGCCCTCGGAGAAGATGCACTGTTCGGTGATGGGCCAGGAGGCCCTCGAGGCGGCGGTGGCGGACTATCGCGGCCTCAAGGTGGTGCACGAGGACGAGGATCCCGATACGCGGATCGTGTGCCACTGCTTCGGCGTGAGCAACAAGCAGATCGAGAAGGTGATCCGGGAAAACAACCTGCGCACGGCCGAGGAGGTCACAAACTACACCAAGGCGGGCGGCGGCTGTGGGAGCTGTCTCGACGAGATCGAGGAGATCCTCGAGGCGGTGAAAAACGAGCAGGCGGCCAAGGCACCGCCGGTGACCGAGGCGCCCCCCAAGCCGAAGAAGCTCACCACGCTACAGAAGATCAAGCTCATCGAGGAGACCATCGAGAAGGAGATCCGCCCCGAGCTCAACAAGGACGGCGGCGACATCGAGCTCTTAGACGTGGACGGCGACAACGTAGTGGTCCAGTTCAAGGGTCGCTGTCTGGGCTGCGCGGCCGCCGGCTTCACGCTGTCTGGCGTGCAGGACAAGCTCCGGGAGATGGTCTCCCCGGAGATCGTGGTCAGCGTCGGCAGAGCCGAGTAGCGCCGAGTCGCGCCGAGTCGCGCCGAGTCGCGCCGGGTAGCGACGGGTAGCGACGTGGCGGGGGCGCCGAAGCGACGGTTCTGATGCAGATGCGACCCCCCGCGCCGTGACTTGACGTGACGTGACGTGACGTGACGCGACGCGACGCGACGTGACGTGACGTGACGTGACTTGACGTGACGTGACGCGACGCGACGTAGGATCACCGTAGGTTCAACGCCCCATCATCGCGGGGCCTGCCAACCGAGAGAAACTTAGAAAAAGAGCCATCATGCGTACCGTTTATCTCGACAACAACGCCACCACGCGAGTCGCCCCGGAGGTGGTGGACGCCATGCTCCCCTACCTCAAGGAGCACTACGGAAACCCCTCGAGCATGCACGCCTTCGGGGGGGTGGTGCACGAGCCCGTGGAGGAGGCCCGGGCGTCGGTGGCGCGGCTCATCAACGCCCAGCCCAGCGAAATCGTGTTCACGTCCTGTGGCACCGAGGCGGACAACACCGCCATCTGGTCCGCGCTGAACACCCAACCGGATAAAAACCACATCATCTCCAGCCGGGTGGAGCACCCCGCCGTGCGCTCCCTGCTCATGCACCTGCGACGCCGGGGCTACGTGGTCACCGAGGTGCCGGTGGACGGCGAGGGGCTGGTCGACATTCGCGACATCGAGCGGGCCATCACCAAGAAGACCGCCCTCATCTCCGTGATGGCGGCCAACAACGAGACCGGCGTGATCTTTCCCATCGCCAAGATCGGGGCCATCGCCCGCCGCCACGGCATCCTGGTGCACACCGACGCGGTACAGCTCGTGGGCAAGCAGGAGATCGACGTGACCCGGCTCTACGTGGATTTCCTGGCGCTGTCGGGCCACAAGCTCCACGCCCCCAAGGGGGTGGGCGCGCTCTACGTGAAGCGGGGCACCCGCTTTCGGCCCCATATCATCGGCGGCCACCAGGAGCGCGGGCGGCGCGGCGGCACCGAGGCGGTGCCGAACCTCATCGCCCTGGGCAAGGCCGCCGAGCTCGCCGCCGAGAACGTGGAGCACGAGCAGACCCGGGTCCGCGCGCTGCGCGACCGGCTCGAGTCGGCACTGCTCGAGCGCATCCCTGCCGCGCGGGTCAACGGGCACCGGGACCAGCGGCTGCCCAACACCACCAACATCAGCTTCGAGCACGTGGAGGGTGAGGCCATCCTGCTCATGATGAGCGATCTCGGGATCGCGGCCTCCTCCGGCTCGGCGTGCACCTCCGGCTCGCTGGAGCCCTCCCACGTGCTGCGCGCCATGGGGGTGCCCTATACCTTCGCTCACGGCTCGATTCGCTTCTCTTTGAGCCGCTACAACGATGAGGAGGACGTGGACTACGTCATCGAGCACATGCCCCCCCTCATCGCGCGTCTGCGCGAGATGAGCCCCTTTTGGAAGGGGGCAGCGTAGCATTCCAGGGGGGATGTCCCATCCCCCCTCCCCGCGCGAGTGAATCGCGCGGGGGCCCCTCCCCCAATCGGCGCTTCGCGCCAGTCAGCCTTCGTTGCCAATCGTGGCGGGGTGCAGATATTCGGGCTCTGTCCGAATTTCTCAACGGGATTTGTTCCGCGCTTATGAAATGTTGACTG
>CAYFWA010000900.1:0-3020 GCA_964346625.1 uncultured Myxococcales bacterium | reverse complement strand
ATCCAGGGTCAGGGCGAAGCTGCGCTCGCAGAGTTCGGCGCGGAGCCGGAGCGCCCTCCTCGATGTCCAGGGCCACCTCGCGCAGGGCCTCCTCGGTGTTGGCCGGGTCCATCTGGTGGCTGCGGCGATCCCCGAAGGCTGGCGCCGAGCCGCAGGCGTCCCGAAAGGGGCCGTAGTAGGCCGAGGCGTACTTGGCCGAGTAGGCCAGGATGGGCACGTGGGTGTGGCCCTCCCGGTCCAGGGCTTCCCGGATGACGCCCACCCGGCCGTCCATCATGTCGGACGGCGCCACCATATCGGCGCCGGCCGCCACGTGGCTCAGGGCCTGTTTGGCGTACAGCGCCAGGGAGGGGTCGTTGAGGATGCGGCCCCCTTGCACCACGCCACAGTGGCCGTGTGAGGTATACTCGCACAGGCACACATCGGTGATCACCACCAGCGGCAGATCGGCCTCCTTGATGGCCCGGATGCCCCGCTGAACGATCCCGTCGGGATCCCAGGCGCAGCGACCCCGCTCGTCCTTGTCGGCGTCAGCGGGGATGCCGAAAAGCAGCACCGCCCGCAGCCCCAGCGCCACCGCCCGGCGGCACTCCTGCACCAGGGTATCCACCGAGAAGCGGTGCTGGCCGGGGAGGGTGGTGATGGGATCGCGAACCCCCTCCCCCTCGCACACGAACAGCGGATAGATCAGGTCCTCCACGCGTAGCTTCGTCTCGCGGACCAGATCGCGGACCTGCGCGTTTTCCCGCAGGCGTCGCGGACGATGAATCGGATAGGACATACGGCTCACCCCTCGAATCGATACCCGCCCGTCACGGGCAGGAAGTGACGCGGACGCTCGACGTCCGGCTCGAACAGCTCTCGCAGTTGCTCCACCACGTCCCGCACCCCGGCCTCGGTGTCGAGGCCGAGGGCGGCCGGATCCGACGACGCCCCCTCACCCGACGACGCCCCCTCACCCGACGACGCCCTCTCACCCGACGACGCCCCCTCCCTTGGCGCGCTGGTGAGCTCCTCGATGATCTCCGCGATGCTGAGATCCTGTCCCCGCCGGCGGGCCAGCAGATCCAGCAGCACCCGCGCCGCCGGCGCGAGGGTCTGTGGCCCCTGGCGCGTGGTGGCCGCACCCGAGTCCAGGTCCACCTGCAGCGGTCCGAGCGACAGCGTGCGCGAGGGGACCTCCTCGAGCGCCGCACCCGCGCGGCGCAGCAGGGCGCGCACCCGGGCCATGAGCTCGGGTACGTCGAAGGGCTTGGTGAGGTAATCATCGGCCCCGGCGTCCAGCCCCGTCACCTTGGAGGAGGTATCCGAGCGGGCGGTGAGCATCAGGATGGGCAATCCGAGCCCCGCGTCCCGCGCCCGCCGCGAGATGTCGAAGCCGGTGCGCCCGGGGAGCATCACGTCGAGCACCGCCAGGTCGAAGGGCGCGGTTTCGGCCGCCTCGAGCAGCCGCTGCTCGCCGGCGGCGCCGTCTTGTAGCCAGGTCACCTCGTAGCCCTGCTGCCTGAGGTTCAGGCGAATCATCTCGCCGATGAGGCGGTCGTCTTCCACCAGGAGCAGCCGGATCACGAGGCCTCCTTGGATGCGGATGAGGTGGGCTTTTTGGACGCGTGGGCGCGCTCCGGTTTGTTGGAGTCAGCGGCCTGAGCGCGGGTCGCTTCAGGAGCGATCTGCGCTTCTCGCGCCGTCTGGTTTGCCCCGATCGCCCGCGGCAGCCGGAGGGTGAACCGGCTGCCCCGCCCGGGTCCGGGGCTCTCGGCGTAAAGCTCTCCGTCCATGGCGCGGGCCAGATCCCGCGCGATGCCGAGGCCGAGCCCGGTGCCGTGGACGAGGGTCCCGTTGGAGGAGGTGTGGGTCCGCTCCCCCTCGAACAGCGCCTCGGCCTGGTCGGGCTCGAAGCCTGCGCCGTCGTCCTCCACCACCACGCACACATCGTCGCCGCCGGAGGCCTTCCCGGGATCGGCGTCGCCCGCGAGCACCCGGATCCGGACCTCGGAGCCCTCTCCATACTTGAGGGCGTTGTCCGTGAGGTTCTCGAGCACCACGCGGAGCTTGTCCGAATCGGCGCGCACCCACACGCCCCGGGCTCCCGGCTCGTCCACCCGCAGCCCGGCGTGCCCCTCGGGCAGCAGCGGCTCCCGGTGACGCCGAAACTCGCCAAAAAAACCGTGCAGATCCACGTCCTCGAGCCGCACCTGCAGCGCGCTGCGGTAGATGCGGTTTGCAATGAGGAGGTTCTCCACCAGGTGCTCCAGCCGGTCCGCCTCCCGCAGCCCCATCTCCAGGTACTGCGGGAGCTGCGAGGCCGGCACGTTGCCCATCTCGATGGAGCCGAGCAGGGCCTTGATTCCCGCAAGCGGGGTCTTGAGCTCGTGGCTCACCGAGCTGATGAAGGCCTCGATCTCGCGGCGGCGCTGCCGCTCGCTGGCCAGCATCCGCCAGAGCATCACCACGCAGACCCCCAGCAGCAACACCGCCAGCGCCCCCTCCCCCACGATCATGGCCGTGCGCCGGCGGCGCCGGTCCCGCAAGCGCTCGATGGCCTGCGGGCTGGGGCGCAGGCCGAGCTGCGGGTGACGGGGTGTCAACCGGGCCGTCCGGGGCTCCGGCTCCCCGCTGATCCGGTAGACCTGCAGCTCTGGCGCGCCGGGCAGCGGGCCCGGCGGTGGGGCCGCGGCGCGCTGGCCCCAGCGCTGCGCCTGCCGGAAAGCGGCCTCCTCGAGGGCGGCCTCCTGCGCATCCACCGCCGTGGACTCGTGGCGCCAGATGAGCACCATCCAGTGCACGGTCAGCGCGGCCAGCGCCACCAGGGCGAGGGCGAACAGCGCGATGCCGAACCGGCGCTTGGTCTGAAGACGAGCCATGGGCTTTGTACAATAGGCCCCCCTCGTGCGCCGGGCAAGCGCGAGGACGGTTAGGCCCCGATCACGAATTATCTGATCGTTCAGGCCGCCGATCCATCCCGGCCCCAGGCGGCTTCTGTTCTCGCCCACTCAACCTCAGTGGCGCCGTTGAGAGGC
>CAYFWA010000899.1:0-3022 GCA_964346625.1 uncultured Myxococcales bacterium | reverse complement strand
GGCTGTTCTGAGTGGCTGTTCTGAGTGGCTGTTCTGAGCAGTCGTTCCGGGCGAAAGGGGCGTGGGCTGGGACAGAGACCGGGATCGGGACCGGGACCGGGATCGGGAAAACGGTTTCAATGTCGGTGCTTGCGCGAGGAAATGGAGAATTGGAACACCGTCCCCTTGACCCGGGTCATGAAACCGGGGAAAGTCGGGCGGTTGGCTCGACGCGGGGGCCCGGGACTGGGCCTCCGCAGAGGCCTGTATCGATACGAGGAAGACCATGACCGGGAGGATTGTCCGACGGTACAGCGATGTGGCTCTGGCCGCGCTGGTGGTGGGGATCATCGCGATGATGATCATTCCCTTGCCCACGCAGGTGCTGGACATCCTGCTGGCCACCAACATCTCGTTGGCGGTGGTGGTGCTGCTGGCTTCCATCTACATCACCGAGCCCATCCGCATCGCCACCTTCCCGACCCTGCTGCTCATCACCACGCTGTTTCGCCTCGGGCTCAATGTCTCGTCCACCCGTCTGATCCTGCTGCAGGCCGACGCGGGGGAGGTGATCCGGAGCTTCGGCGAGTTCGTGGTGGCGGGGAATCTGGTGGTGGGCATCATCGTCTTTTTGATCTTGACGCTCATCCAGTTCGTGGTGATCGCGAAAGGGTCCGAGCGCGTGGCCGAGGTGGCCGCTCGGTTCAACCTGGACGCGATGCCGGGCAAGCAGATGTCCATCGACGCGGATCTGCGCGCGGGTACCATCGACCACGAGGAGGCCCGGGGCAGGCGGCGGGCCCTGGAGCGGGAGTCCCAGCTCTACGGCTCCATGGACGGCGCCATGAAGTTCGTGAAGGGCGACGCCATCGCGGGCATCGTGATCACCCTCATCAACATCGTGGGCGGCCTGGTGGTGGGCGTCTACCAGATGGGCATGAGCGCCGGCGAGGCGGCCTCGGTGTACTCCCTGCTCACCATCGGCGATGGCCTGGTGTCCCAGATCCCGGCCCTGGTGATCTCGACCTCGGCCGGGCTGGTGGTGACGCGGGTGGCCTCGGAGGAGGAGAGCTCGCACCTGGGGCAGGACATCGCCTCCCAGCTCCTCGGCCAACCCAAGGCCATCGCCATCGCCGCAGCCCTGATGTTGCTACTGGCCGCCGTGCCGGGGCTCCCCTGGTTCCCCTTCCTGCTGCTGGGCAGCGTGTGCGGCGTCACCGCCCACGGGCTGCTGCGCCATCGCCGACAGGAGGCCGCGGCTGCCGGACGAGAGCTGCCGGCGGGGCTCTTCGAGGCCTTCGCGTCGGAGCCCGAGCCCCGCGAGGGGCTGGGACAGGGCGGGCCGCCCGGGCTCGTGGAGCCCATCCGGCTAGAGCTCGCCGGTGCGGCCCTGCCTTCGGAGCCGCTGCCCCCGACGGAGCTCGCCAGCGCCGCCGGAGCCGGGGGGCGAGCGGACGTCGGCGTGGACGCGGACGGCTTCGCCCGGGAGCACGTTCCGCTTTTGCGAGAGCGGCTGTTTTCCCGGCTTGGCGTCACGCTGCCCGCGGTGCAGGTGCTCGACGGCGTCCCCGACCTGTCCGAGGGGGCCTACCGGATCAGCCTCAAGGAGGTGCCGCTGGCCGAGGGGGCCCTGCCCGCGGACGAGGCCCTGGCGCTCGCGTCGCCGAGCCACCTGAACGCACACGGCGTGGACGCCCGCCCCGCGGCCCTGGTGGGCCTCGAGCATGGCGCCGCCTGGATCGGGCGAGAGGACGCCCCCGCGGTGGAGTCCCTCGGGGCGCGGGTGCTCATGGGCGGGGATATCCTCGCCGAGCACCTGGAGCGGATACTGCGGCGCTACGCCCACGAGCTCGTGGGCATCCAGGAGACCCGCGAGCTGCTGGACGCGCTGGAGACCACCCACGCCCAGCTCGTGGCGGAGCTGGTGCCAAAACCCGTGACCGTGCCGCTGCTCGCCGAAGTGCTGGGTCGCCTGGTGGAGGAGGGCATCAACATCCGCCACCTGGCCGACATCCTGCCCACCCTCGCCGGTTGGCTAAAGAGCGAGAAAGATCCGGTGCTCCTCACGGAGTACTGCAGGATGGCCCTCAAGCGGCCCATCACGCACCAGTTCGCCGGCGGCAACGGGGCGCTCGCGGCCGTGGTGCTCGATCCCGAGATCGAGCAGACCGTCTCCGAGTCCATCCAGCGCTCCGAGGCCGGGAGCTACCTGGCGCTCGAGCCCGAGCTGAGCCGGGAGATCCTCGAGGCGGCCCACCGAGCGGTGGAGCCCTCCCTGGCCGCCGGCGAGCCGGCGGTGGTGCTCACCTCCATGGAGACGCGGCGGTTCGTGCGGAAGCTGCTCGAGGTGGATCTGCCAGACGTCACGGTGCTGTCGTACCAGGAGCTGTCTCCGGATCTGGAGATCCAGCCGGTGGCGCGCATCCAGGTTTGAATGGGCGCAAGCGCCAGAGTGGGCTGCAGCACTCGGGTGGGCTGCAGCACTCGGGTGGGCTGCAGTCGTCCAATTGTGAGAAAGCGAGAACGGTCGTTTGCGAAGGGCCAGGGGAGGGAAGGGGAAGATTGCGAGAGAGGGGAGTCGAACCCCTACAGGCTTTCGCCCACAGGAACCTGAGTCCTGCGCGTCTACCAGTTCCGCCACTCTCGCGGGCGGGATGCTTCTAGCGAAAAGCACAAGCCGTGTCAAGCGCGGATTCCGCCCGCTGCACGATCGGCGCAACCCATCGAAGTCCCTCGGGTTCAGCGCCCCGCCGCGCTGAGCGATGGGCTGAGCCGGGAGCCCTCGCATGAGTCGCGGTGCGGAGACCTCGCTTGCGGTGCGGAGACCTCGCTTGCGGTGCGGTCTGGAGGTGTTAGGTTCTCTGCCCACCAGCGGAGAAGGCCAGTCTCGACCGTCTCGACCGTCTCGACCGTCTCGAAAGGACGACGTAACCGTACACGTGTCTCGTAGGAGCGAAATTCGCAAAACGGCAAATTGGCCCCTTTCCTTGCAGCGGCGCGAAGCCCCAGGTGATTGGGGGTGAGCCCCGAAAAACCGCGCTTT
>CAYFWA010000898.1:0-3022 GCA_964346625.1 uncultured Myxococcales bacterium | reverse complement strand
CCGCGACAGCGCCTCGGACCCATGCGCAATGGATAGAAGCCAGTTCATCCACCGTAGCGATTTTACCGGCATTCTCTCCATGATACACTCGGTCATCCCAGCGAGCTACCGAGTGGAGCTTCACCAAGTGGAGCTTCACCAAGTGGAGAGTAGGAGCGCTGACGAGATGAGTTGGCACAGACCAGACGGGCGGCCGGTCCCGGGGGTCCACCCCCTGCGCCAGGTGATGTGGCACCTGATGCCCGGCCGCAACCAGAGCGCGATCTACTTCGAGCAGCAGGTGGACGTCACCGCGGCCCAGGCGCTGGCCCGCGAGCTCAGCGCGCAGGGCCCGCACCGGGTGACGCTGTTTCACCTGGTGCTCCACGCCGCGGCCCGGACCCTGCACACACACCCGCGGCTCAATCGCTTCGTCCAGGGTCGCCGGCTCTATCAGCGCGACAAGGTGGAGATCAGCTTCAGCCTCAAGGAGTCATTCGAGGAGAAGGCGCCCATCCTGGCGGTGAAGCGGGAGTTTTCGTCCGGCGAGGGGCTGCTCGAGATGGTGGAGGCCATCGCCGCCATCATTGCGCAGGGTCGCAGCGGCAAGGGCAGCGCCTCCAGCGACCTGGAGGTGAAGCTCGCGGCGCGGCTGCCGCGGCCGGTCACCGCCGCCGTGGTGCAGGCCCTCAAGGGGTTGGACGTAGTGGGACTGCTGCCCGGGGCGCTGATCCGCGGGGATCCGCTCTACGCGAGCCTGTTCGTGGCCAACCTCGGCAGCCTCGGCCTGGAGGCGGGGTTTCATCACCTGTACGAATACGGCAACATCCCCGTGTTCATGACCATCGGCCGGGTGCAGGACGCCCCGGTGATCGAGCACGGCGAGGTGGTGGTGCGCCCCGTGATGAAGCTGCGCTACACCTTCGACGAGCGTATCGAGGACGGCTTCACCGCGGCGCGCGCCCTGCAGACGCTGCAGGCCTACCTGGAGCAGCCCCAGCACCTGCGGGAGAGCGCGGGAAACGGAAGCTCTCCGGGCGATGAGCCGTAGAACCCCGCACGCCGCAACCCCGAATCCCGACGCATGACCCTGATCATCGAGGAGAGCAACGCGGAACGACAGCTCCAGGCGGTGCTGTTCGTGCTCATCACCCTGGGCTACGTGGACGGCAGCTTCGACCCGGAGGAGCGGCAGTTCATCGAGACCACCATCGGCGAGCTGGTGGAGGGCTGGATACACCGCTCCGGGGCCTACGCGCACCTGGATCCCTCCCTGCGGGAGTCCATGGCGCGCTACGAGAAGAGTCACCTGTTCGCCGTGCTCGACGCCATCGACCAGTCCCTGGCCAAGCTGATGGACACGGAGGTGAGCGTCGAGGACGACCGCGACGCCTTCGTGTCCTCGCGCCTGATGCTGCGGTGCTTCGAGACCCTAACCGAGCTCACCGCGACGCAGCGCGAGCACCTGCTGGGGCTGGTGGATCAGCTCATCGAGGCCGACGGGGTGGTCCACCCGGCCGAGCTCCGGTTCCGTGACGCCCTGGTCTCCGAGCTGGTCGAGCAGCCCGCCCCGGCCGCGCCCGCCCCGGCGCCTCCCTTCGCCCTGTCGCTGGAGCGGGAGCCTGTCCCTGCCCCGCGCGACTTCGCGCACCCCTTCGTGGCCAAGGGGGAGCGGCCCTTCCCCAGCGCGCGTCGAGCCCGCAAGAAGATGGCGGACGCGGACATCCGGCTCATGCGCAAGGCCCAGGCCACCCTGCAGGACCTGCGGCGTGATGGGTGGGGGCGGCTCGACGGGGTGTCGGACGTCAACGCCCTGGCGGGGCAGACCCCCTTCGTCGATACGTTGGTGCACGCCTTTCCGCCGGATCCCAAGCGGCGCTGCGACTACATCCTGGTGGGGGATCTGCACGGGTGCTACGGCAGCCTCAAGGCGGTGCTGGCCCAGTCGGACTTCTTTGGACGGGTGGAGCGCCACCGCCGCGATCCGGTCCAGCACCCCGACGTGAAGCTCATCTTCCTGGGAGACTATCTGGACCGCGGACACTGGTCCTGGGAGGGGGTGGTGCGACTGGTGCTGCGACTCTTCGTGGAGTACCCGCAGCACGTGATCCCGCTGGTGGGCAACCACGAGTGGCTGGTGCAGCGCGGATCGCGGACCCTGTCCTCGGTGATGCCCGCGGACGCGATCCTGCGCTGGAACCACCACCTGCCCGAGGCCTACTTCGCGGCGGCCAAGGCGCTGTTCGACTCGCTGGGCAGCGTGGTGCTCATCGACCGGGTGATGGTGGTGCACGGCGGGGTGCCCCGCCAGTCGGTGCTCGACCGCTGGAACGGGCTGTCGAGCCTCAACGACCCCACGGTCCGCCTCGAGATGTGCTGGTCCGACCCCGTGATGCTGGCCACGGTGGACGCCGAGCTGCAGGAACGGAACCAGCGCTTCGCCTTCGGCATCGATCAGTTCGCCGCGTTCATGGACGCGGTGGGCGCCCGGGTGATGTTTCGCGGGCACGAGAAGGTACCGGCGGGCTTCCGGGTGGACTACGAGGACGGCTGGTACGGCCTGTACACCGTGTTCTCGGCCGGCGGCTACAACAACCAGGATCTGCCCGAGCACGTGGACTACCGACAGGTGCAGCCGAGCTTCGTGCTGCTCCAGGAGCGCGAGGGGCGCTTTTCGGCCAACCCCGTGCGAATCGAGTGGGAGCGGTTCAACACCCCGGAGACCAACCCCTTTTTGGCCGAGCTGCTCGGATGAGCCCTCCGCCGCGGCCAAAGGGGGGCCGTGACGCCCCGGCTTCATCCGAGGCGCCTGCGCTGGCGTGGCCCGGCGACGAGGACCGGCTGGTGCAGGGCGACGCCCTCGCGGTGCTCGCCGCGCTGCCGGCGGCCAAGGCGGATCTCGTCTACGTGGATCCGCCCTTTTACACCGGACGCCGGATGCGGGGGCGAGGCGCTACGGAGGCCAGCTCTGGCTCCACCGTGGCCTCCGCGGTGGGCTCGGCCGCGGCGCCTCCGGCCGCGGCGCCCCCGGCCGCGGCGCCCC
>CAYFWA010000897.1:0-3045 GCA_964346625.1 uncultured Myxococcales bacterium | reverse complement strand
CCTGCGACCCTCCCCCCGGCCCCTCGGCGAGCACGGGGCTCCCGTGACCCGCCTCGGGCAGTGAAGACCGGGCCTGCAGTGCGGATGACTGGTTCACGCCCATTTGAGCTGCCTTCCCTCGAGCACCCCGCGCACCGGCACCAGGTGCCGCTTGAACACGCGGCCGAGTCGCTGGTCTCCCAGGGCGAGCGCCATGAGCTCGGTGAAGTAGAACACCGGCAGCGGCGCGCCGCCGGCCTCCTCGCCCGGCCCCCCGCGGGGCTGCTGCTGGATCTCCAGGTTCAAAAAGCACAAGGGACAGCCGGTGACCACGGCCTCGGCCCCGGCCTCGCGGGCCGCCGCCACGATGGGCGAGGTGAGCCGGCGGGTGAGCTCCGGGTTCGGCACCGCCTGGGCGGCGCCGCAGCACGAGGTCTTGTGCGACCACGGGAGCACCTCGGCGCCCAGAGCCTCCAGGATCCGGTCGATTGCCGTGGGATTTTCCAGCTCGCTGCCCTCGGCGCCGGTGACCTCGGCGGGCCGGACCACCAGGCAGCCGTAGTAGGTCACCACGGTCAAGCCCGCCAGGGAGCGCGGCTGCTGCGCGCGCAGGCGCGCGAGCACGGCGGGCTCGCTGAGCACCCGCATGGGGTGCAGCACCTGGATGTCTCCGCGAAAGGCGGGCAGCGGCTCACCGCCGAGGTCGGCGCGGCGGGGCAGCTCCCGGGCGGCCGTGGCCAGCCGGTTGAAGCAGGCGGCGCAGGGGGCCACCACGTCCTTTTGCATCTGCTCGGCCCGCGCCAGATCGCGGCCCGGCAAGGCCAGGGCGAGGTATTCCGAGACGGCGTGGGCCGAGCTGGCGCCGCAGCAGTTCCAGTCCTCGATCTCCTGCAGCCCGAGACCGAGCCGTTCGAAGACCCACTCGGTGGTCTGCATGTACTCGGCCCCGGAGCTGTCGGCGCAGCAGCCGGGGAAATAGGCGTAGCCGGGTCGCGCGGTCTGCTCCGTCATGAGCCCACCCCGCGAGCGCGCTCGTAGATCTGCTCGATGGCGCAGCGGTCCCGCACCTTCTGGGGGCGCAGCCGGAGCTTGCCGCGGCGCCAGAGCTTCATCCCGGTGCGCAGATCCTGCATCAGCTCCCGGGTGGTCTTGAGCCGGCGCACCAGCCCCAGCTCGTGGTTGCGGCCGTAGCGGCGCACCGAGTCGTGAAACAGGGCGTGGAACTGCTCGGCCCGGCTGGCCCCCTCGCCGCGGCCCGCGCGGTAGGCCCCGGTCTTGAGCCGATCCACCAGCTCCGCCACGGGTACCTGGTTGGGGCACCGCGTCGAGCAGGTCCCGCAGCCGGTGCACAGCCACAGGTGCTCGGCGCGCAGCAGCGCCTCGCGCTGCCCGAGCTGGTGCAGCCGCACAAGCTGGTGGGGCAGCAGGTCGGTGACCTCGGCCATCGTGCAGCCTGCCGAGCAGCGCCCGCACTGGAAGCAGTCCGAGGCGTGGATCTCCTCCCGACCGATCTTCAGCGCTGGGCGCCCCGGTTCGGGATCCACGCCCCGCGACCGCCCCTCATCGTCAATCGCATTGTAATTATTTAACTTGTCGCTCACGATGCCTCCGATGTCGCTCACGATGCCTCCGAATCGGCGCCATATATCCCTCTATATCCAGTAGTGCGATATAAAAACTAGGTCAAGTCCTAATACGCACGAATCCGAGGAATTTTGTCTCTGTTCTGAAATCGGGGTCTTTGACGCATTCGTCGATGGATCACCTCAAAGGGAAATCCCGAAAGAGTCTTTCAAAACGACAGGTTGGTTTGCAGGTAGTACCAGTGCTCGGGCTGCTCGCGTCCTTCTTTGAGGTTGGCCAGGGCGGTGTCGGGGACCAGGACGCTGTAGCCGGTCTGCACCGAGACCCAGCGCAGGATCTGGTAGCGCACGGTGAGGTCCAGCTCGTGCCCGAGGAGCTGGGCGCCGGTGGGGTCGGCGACCATGAGACGCAGCAGGTGGTAATCCACCGCCATCCAGAGCCCCTTGACCGGCGTGAGGTGGGCCCGGCCGCCGAAGTCCTGCAGGCCCCGGCCCCCCGTGTGGGCGGGGATGTTCAAAAAGAAATCCATGAACCCGTAGAACTTGTGATTGGTGGCATACAGCGTGTCGAAGGTGCGGGCGGGCCCATCCGTAGGGTCGTCGTCGCCCGACAGCAACTCCGCCCACAGCTGCAGCCCGGGTGCGGTGGCCACCGGCGCGCGGTAGCCCACCTTGCCGGCGAACAGGAAGGCCCGCAGGTCCTGGTCGGTGGTGTCGTCACGCCCGACCTGGTAGTAGAAGGCCACGTCATAAACCAGGCCCCCAAACGCGCCGTGGACCCGGCCGCCCACGGTTTCCCGGTGGCGCCGCGCCCCCTCGTCCCAGTCGATCTCGGACAAGAAGAGAAGCGAGGGCTTGGCCCACTCGTAGGACCGGAGCTTGACCCACAGCCCCCAGAAGTGCTGATCCGCCTCCACCGCGTCGTCGCCGTCCTTTTCCCGCAGCCGGGCGTAGAAGGCCTCGGCCCGCAGCAGCTTGCACTGCCACCACAGCCGCGCGGCGTCGAAGGAACGCCCCTGCTGGCTCCAGTTCACCGTGCCCACCAGGCGATGATCGTCATAGGCGATCTCCTGGCGCCCCAGCCGCAGGTGGAGCCCGCGCCAGATCCGGACCTCGGCCCACCCCTGGTGCAGGTCGAGCCCGTCCGCGTCGTAGTCGCCCAGGGTGCTCGTCTCCTCGCCCCACTTGCGCACGTCCTGTAGCTGGAGGAACACGCGATAGCGCGAAAAGAACCGCGCCCCCAGCGCCAGCCGGGCCCGCTGGCTGACGAGCTCGGAGCGGGTGTCGACGCGTAGGTCCTTGCGCCCTGTGGTCTCGAAGCGGTGCCTGAGCTGCGCATGGACCCAGACCTCCACCTCCCCTCCGGCCAGGGAGGTGCGCAGCAGGGGCCTGGACCGCGCGGCGTCCCGGGTCCGCGTTGCGTCCTCGCTCAGACTCGAGTTTCGCCCTTCTGTCTGCTGCGAACGGCCGAAATCGCGCCTGG
>CAYFWA010000896.1:0-3048 GCA_964346625.1 uncultured Myxococcales bacterium | reverse complement strand
TTCTCCGGAGAATGGGTTTATTTGCTGGCCCTGCTGTGATGCGGCTTTTGGGGTAGTCGTTGGATCGGGTCGGGTCGGGTCGGGTCGGATCGGATCGGGACGCCGGAACGAACCGCGGGACGTACCGAAGCACCGACCTCGAGCACGAACCGAGGCGAAAACACCCGGAACTGAGCGCGGAAGCGACCCGAGGATCCACCGCGAATCCGACCGCCGGACCGACCCCCAGCCCCCCGGGAGCCCGCATGGCGAAAGAAGCGGCATGGTGCCGCGAGAGGGAACTACGTGTCACCGAGTGACCAAGACACGGGCACGACGCAGCGAAACGCGTGTCCAGGCCTGGAACCGGATCCCTGCGGGGATCCCCTGAGTCCGCGCGCCCTCACCCGCTGCGCCTCCGCTTCCCTCTCGCTACACACGCTCGAGGAGGATGCAGAGGCCGACTGGGTGATGGACGGCGACACCTGAGGGTAAGCCACGATGAAGCACATCGAAGGTCGCCACCTGATCATCGACGCCTACGTTCGAGACGGCTCCGTTCTCGAGAACCCCGACGCCCTGTGCCACATGTTCGACGCCCTCGTCGACGAGCTCGGCATGGAGTACCTGCAGCGCCCGGCCGCCTACCGGGTCCCCACGAAACCCGAGCGCCTCCAAAATGACGAGGACGACGGCGGCTGGAGCGTGATCTGCCAGATCACCACCAGCCACATCGCCCTGCACGGCTGGCCCCTGCGTCAGGCGTTCATGATGGACGTGTTCTCGTGCCACGACTTCGACGTCGAGGCCGCCCAGCGCATCATCTGGGAGCACCTCGGCGTCACCGAGGCCAACGTCCGCGACGTCCACCGCACCGATCCCCGCCAGCAGCGCCAGCGAACCACCCACCGCGCCGCTTGAGCCGCTCCCTAAGGGCTCGCGCAAGAATAACTTCGAGGAGTTATTCTTGCGCGAGCCCTAAAGCCTCAGCCTCGCTGCTCGAGCGGCTCCGATCCACCGCCTACCGTCGCTCGAGCATCACTCCCCACCGCCCGATGTCATCCTCGGTGCGGTCATCCCCGGTCGGGTCATCTCTGCTCCCCCCCCTGCGCTGGTCCCGGTTCCGGTCCCGGTTCCGGTCCCGGTTCCGGTTCCGGTTCCGGTTCCGGCTCCGGTTCCGGTTCCGGTTCCGGTTCCCTCATCCGCCGTCCCCGCCGCACGCCGCCGCGCCGGCGTATCCGACTCGTCCGTCTTGGCCGGCTCGTCCGCCCGCGACGGCTTCTCCGTTTTCTGCGGCTCCTCCCGCTTCTGCGGCTTCTCCGTTTTCTGCGGCTCCTCCCGCTTCTGCGGCTTCTCCGTTTTCTGCGGCTCCTCCCGCTTCTGCGGCTCCTTCCGCTTCTGCGGCTCCTCCCGCTTCTGCGACGACTTCCCCAGCGCCTTGCGCAGCGCCTCCGCCCCGATGGACGGCTTCGCCCGCCGGATCGGCAGCGACTCCAGCTTGAAGAAGAACGTCGGGATCCCCTCGATCCCCTTGCCGTCGCGCTTGCCCAGCTTCTCACCGAACCGGATCTGCCGCGTAAGCCGCTCCCGCGTCTCCTTGGCGGTCAGGCACGCCTGAAACCGCTTCCGATCCAGCCGCAGCCGCCGCCCCAGCCCCGCCAGCGTCGGGATCCGCCCCCGCTTGCCGCTGCGATAGATCAGGTCGTTCATCTCCCAGTAGCGCCCCTGCTCCCCGGCACAAAGCGCGGCCCGCGCCAGCGCGCACGCCCGCGGGTGCTGCCGCTCCTCGAACGCCGGGTTGCACGCCGAGTCGAAGGGATACTGCAGGTGCACCAGGCGCACGTCCTTGCCCAAATCCTTCGCCTTCAGGTAGCTGCGGAGCTGGAACTGGCTGCGCCGGCAGAAGTAGCACTGGTAGTCCGACAGCTCATACAGCGTCAGCCGCGGCTCCTTCGCCCCGATCCAGTCGAAGCCCTCCTCGGTCACCCCGTGGGGCAGCCCCCCCGGCCCGTGCTGATCCAGCACCCGCTCCAGCGCGTGCCGGATGGACGCCTCGTTGGCCATGCCCGGCCGCATCTTCTCCCCCGGCTTTTCGAACAGGTAGTAGGGCGTCCCCGCCACCCCCCGGCCGGTCACCGCCCGCACCAACCGCTCTCCGGCCTCGATGTCCGCCTTGATCTGCGCCTTGGCCCGCTTCGACTCCAGACACGCTCGAAACGCCGGCATGTCCAGCTCCAGCTTCCCCGCCAGCCCAAGCAGATCCGGCCCCCCGGCCCGCCGCTGCCGCCGGTACATCAGGTCGTGCATCTCCCAGAACTTGCCCTGCTCCCCCGCGCAGAACCCCCCCCGCGCCAGCTCGCACGCCCGCGGATGAAACTCCTTGGGCACCGTCGGGTTGCACCGGATGTCCAGCGGGTACTGGTAGTGCACCACCCGCACCCGATCCCGGAACTCCTTCTTGGCCAACATCTTGCGCAGCATCGCGTTGTAGCGCCGGCAGAACCCGCACTGGTAGTCCGAGAACTCGTGCAGGATCAGCTCCGGGTTCTTCGCCCCGATCCAGTGCTGCCCCTCCCCGGTCACCCCGTGGGCCAGATCCCCCGGCCCCACCGGCTCGTCGAGCACCCAGTAGTGCGGGTACTGCCACATCAAAAGCCCCGCCAGCGCCAACATCCCCCCGCCGAACCCCACCAGGTCCCACCGCCGCGGCCCCGGGCTCACCAGCAGCGACCAGTCCCGCCGGATCGCCTCCACCACCCCGCCATGCCGCTTGGCGATCCGCCAGCTCAGTAGAAGCAGCGTCGGGTTCACCACGTACAGCACCGCGCACACCAGGCAAAGCGACCCGATCACCCCGTGCGACAGATACGCCATCCACGCCGCCACCAGCACCGCCCCCACCGAAAGCCCGAACGTCACCCCCGCCAGCGCATCCCCGTTTTTCGCGCTACCCTCACCACCGCTACCCTCACCACCGCTACCCTCACCACCGCTACCCTCACCACCGCTACCCCTACCTCGCCCCAGAGGCCCTCGCCGAGGTGCTCACAATGGGCGGCTTGGAGGTTG
>CAYFWA010000895.1:0-3048 GCA_964346625.1 uncultured Myxococcales bacterium | reverse complement strand
AGAATTGATGGATCGGCGGCCGAATGCCGAAGTTATTCTTGCGCGAGCCCTTACCGTTGGCGGCGCGCCGTGGAGGGGCGCTCATTCGAGCGACGCTCATTTAGCGACGCTTGGCCGGGGGGCGCTTGGCCGGGGGCGTTCGACGGGGTGTCGGCGCCGAGGTGGCTCGCTGCCTGGACAAAGCCCGCTGCCGCGCCGGGATCACCGCGCGCGGGCCTCGCTTGGACTGCGGGGTGGGGTTGCGCTCCACGCGCAGCAGGCGCAGCGAGAGGTGGTAGCCCCCGGCCCCGGGCGAGCGCAGGATCATGCGCCGGGCGAAGCGGCCCGGCGCGGCGCCCCGGGCGCGCACGATGCGCCGCAGCCGGCCGTCGGCGTCGTAGCGGCGCAGCGCCCAGGCGGTCCCGCGGCCCGGCGCCACGTCCACCACGGCGCCCCCCGGCGTCCGGTAGCGGCACACGGGCTGGCCGTCGGGCAGCAGCCCGCCGGCGGGCGGCGGGCCCGGGGGGCGAAAGAGCAGCAGCTCCACGTCCCGGGCCATCCCCTCGGCCACGCCGTTGCGGTCCAGCGGCGGCACGGCTCGCGACACGGTGACGCGGCCCTTTCGCACCTGCAGATCCAGCAGGGTCACACCCTCCAGGGCCATGGCCACCACCCGCAGGTGTCGCTGACGGGTATCCCCGGCGGCCACCCCCACCAGTGCGGTGCGGTAGCCCAGAGGCAGCCGGGCCTCGATGGTGTGCACCACGCGCCAGGTGCCCCGCGGAAACCGCGCCCGGCAGCGCGCCCGCAGCGCCTGGGCGCGCGCCGGCGACACCGGCTCGAGGGCGGGCAGGTCCGCGCACCCCGTGGAGGCCGCGCCCCATCCCAGCACCGCGGCCCATGTCAGGACCGCGGCCCATCCCAGGGTCCCAACTCCCTGCGCCAGGACCCTCCGTCCGTCCGCCACCGGCCCGGCGCGTCGCGGGCGTGGCGGGCGTGACGGGCGACGCGGGCGACGCGGGCGACGCGGGCGTGGCGGGCGTTGCGGGCGACGCGGGCGTGGCGGGCGTCGCGGGCGGGACCTGTCCACGCCGCTGCCTGTCACCGGTACTGCACCCGGCAGGAGGTGAACTCGAGCGTGGTGGTGGCCTGGCCGGCCTCGTGGATGATCACGCGCTCGACCGCCCCCGG
The DNA here is from genome assembly GCA_964346625.1 of uncultured Myxococcales bacterium. Lineage (GTDB taxonomy): Bacteria > Myxococcota_A > Polyangia > HGW-17 > JAJRWW01 > CAYFWA01. Next base: position 1,878 of record CAYFWA010000895.1, on the reverse strand, counting down.
CTGGCGCGAGGGCACCAGCTCGATGCGCTCGATGAACCGGGTCAGGGCCGTCTTCTTGGGGGTGAGGATCACCCGGGGCTTTGCCCCGGTCTTGAGCTTCGCCTTGAAGTTCTCGCTGGCCTGGAACCTGCCGGCGAGCCACAGCGAGATCTCGGTGAGCACCACCTGCATGGCGTCGGGGCGCTGGCGGGCGTCGGGCTTGAACCGGCCGTTCTCCCAGACGTAGCGGCGCACCCGGCCGTTTTTCATCTCCAGCAGGCTCCGCAGCGGCGAGCGGTACTCCCAGCGCAGGTGCCCGCGGTGATGGAAGGAAAACCGCCCCTTGGACACCAGGGGCCGAGAAAGCAGGGGCATGCGCTTTTTCTGCACGAACTCCGACTTCACCGCCTTGACCTTGGCCGCGGTGGCGCGCAGGGACTTCCAGCTCCGGGCCCAGTGGGGTCGCGGCGCCGGGGCCGCGCGAGCGGCCCGAGCGGCCCGAGCCGCCGCAGCCGAGCGAGCGGCCGGAGCCGCCGCGGCCTTCGCGGTCGCCGGGGTCGCCGCGCCGGAGAGGCCAAGCAGTGCGACGATCGCGGCGAGCACAGAGAACCGGAGACGTAACCGTTCAGATGTCTCGTCGGACCGAAGACGTGTTAAACGGCAACGAGGCAGGCTTCCCTGCAGCGGCGCGAAGCGCGGTGATTGGGGGTGAGCCCCGAAAAACCGCGCTTTTTCGGGGCGAGGGGGGATGGGACATCCCCCCTGAACGGTTACCCGGAGACAAACCGGTGGAGAGACTTTCACCGAGTGCGCCATCAGCCCATCCCGCCGGTGACGTGAATCACCGCCCCGGTGACGTAGGAGGCGTCCTCGGAGCACAAAAAGCGCACCACCCTGGCCACCTCCTCGGGCTGACCTACGCGGCCCATGGGGATGAGCTGCTTGAGGTTCGGCAGGGGCACGTCTTCGATCATCTCCGTCTCGATGAGCCCGGGGGCCACCACGTTGACGCGGATCCCGAGCCGGCCCACCTCCGCGGCCAGGGCGCGGGAGGCGCCCAGGATAGACGCCTTGGCCGCGGCATAATTCACCTGGCCTCGGTTGGGCAGGATGGCCGCCAGCGACGACAGGCAGACCACGCTGCCCGCGCGGCGGCGGATCATCTTCTGGATGGTCGGCTGGGTCAGGTTGAAAAACCCGTCCAGGGTGGTGCGGATCACCCGGTCCCAGGCCTCGCGCGGCATCATGGCGAACAGCCCGTCGGCGATGACCCCGGCGTTGTGAACCAGGATGTCGATCTGGCCGTGGCTTTCGGCGAAGCCCTCCACCGCGGCGGTGGCGGCCGCCGCGTCGGCCACGTCGAAGGGCAGAAGCTCGCCCGAGCCGCCGGCCGCCTCCACGCCGGCGAGGGTCTGCCGGGCCGCCTCGTCGTTTGTGCGGTAGTTGATGCCCACGTGCACGTCGTCGGCGGCGAGCACCTCGCAGATGGCCCGCCCGATCCCGCGGCTACCGCCGCTCACCAGTGCGTAACGCTCCATGTGGTCACTCCCTTTCGTTCGTCGCAGGGTCGCCGGCCCCGGTCTCGCCCCGCGGCTCACCGCCCGTCTCATCGCCCGTCTCACCGCTCGCCTCACCGCCCGTCTCACCGCTCGTCTCACCGCTCGTCTGACCATCCACCTGGCCGCCGGCGAGCGCCTCGTCCACCGCCTCGCTTACGGCCACCTGCAGCTCCGCGGTGGCGATCTCCACCGCGCCGTGGTGTACCCGCCCCCGGATCTGCCGCAGCCCCGCGCGGCTCCAGAACTCCTCCACCTCCACCTGCAGCCGGTCGTCCGGGCGCAAGGGCGCCGCCCCGAAGGTTGCGCGCGACAGCCCCACCAGCATCCCCGGCGCCGGGGA
>CAYFWA010000894.1:0-3051 GCA_964346625.1 uncultured Myxococcales bacterium | reverse complement strand
AGGCGGCTGTGTGTGGACCACAGAAGGCTCCCAGGGACCACGTCCGGGACCAAGAGGGACCAAGCAGGCACCAAGTAGGCACCAAGCAGGCACCAAGTAGGCACCAAGCAGGCACCAAGCAGGCACCAAGCAGGCACCAAGCAGGCACCAAGCAGGGACTAAGCAGGGACCAAGTGCAAGCACTTGAACTCGCTGCGAAATCTCGCTCCCTGCAGGAGCTGATGGAGCCCTCTGGTCGGACGAACAGGACCAAGTTCCGGGACCAAGTCCTGGCGCCGCTGCTCGAAGCAGGCCTCCTCGAGATGACGATCCCCGACAAGCCTCGGAGCCCGCGGCAGCGGTACCAGACCACACCGGCGGGGGCCAGGCTTCTTGAGGCCAAGGATCGGTGACGGGGTGACCCGGACGGTTCGACGGCCTGCGCTGGAGGAGAGGATACGATGACAACACGGAAGATCGACCTCGACAAGGTTCGCGTTGCGCTGCGGCGGTTGAAGCGCGGAGACCTGCTGGCGGTCGCGGAGCGCGCGATCGAGATCGTGCCGCGGACGAGGATGAGGATGAGGCAAACCCAGAGATCAAGCAGACCTTCGCGCCGGATTCAGCCCGCGTGGGAGGCTGGCAGGCGTCGGAGTGTTCCCCCACGTGTTGGAATCGGTTCGGGTCTCCGGGGGGCGCTGGTGTTGTTCTTGCTCAGTGGTGGGTGCACTCCCTGCCTCCCGGATCGTCACTGCGCAAACCGCTGCCCCCCTTGTTCTAAGGCCCACGTCGCTGAGAAGCCCCGGCTGAGCACCGGGGTCCAGGGGTTCGTGGTACAGCGCAGGACCTGCGCCGACATGGTGTCCCTGCGATGGCAAGGGCAGACCCTGGTGGTAGACGTCCACAGCCCCCGGGGGATCAGCGGCGCCTCCATCCAGCCCGCGCGCGAGGGGGTTCGCTGGCCGGCCAAGGTGGTGCTGCGGCTGCACCTGAGAGGGCTGGAGGGGTTTGACGCCTATACCACCCCTCCGGGAGGTCCCCACAAGATGACATCCAAATCGGTTTTTTATCGAGGGAGCGTTCGCAGCGGAACGGGCCGAGGAAGTGCGGAGCTGTGTGCGGTAGGCCGATCCCACCAGAAGTGCAAGCCGCTGCCGCGCGCTCCAGTGTTCGTCACCAGACCGCAGCGAACACCCTACCGCCAAGCAGTGGTGCAGGTGGAGCTTCCCCCAGCGCTCTTCGTCCACCCCCGCGCCAGGCTCCACCTGCGCTGGATTGACTTCTACCGCCGCTGAAAAAGGAGCCCGGTCAGGAACAACTCGATCACTCTCAAGAAACTAGCCGCCGTGCGTCATCGGTTTCATGTATTCGGGTGCGTCCACGCATGGCAACTCAGTCCGCCTATCCATCCCCGCTGGTGGCGTCGATCGTCCCTCGGAATCATGCAGATTACCTACTTCCAGTGCCTCGCCTCCGGCACCTCCGGAGAGGATTTCGCGAGCGAGGTGGACCGGGTGATCACCGACTTCGCGGACTACGAGCGGCCCAAGCACCTGGCCGCGGCACGGCGCGTCGCCAGCGCCGAGCAGAAGGCCGCGCTCAGGCGCCTGCCGAAGAGAGAACGACGATGATGAAGGCCGGCCCGGCGCAGGCCGCTGTTGAACGGCCGCTCTCGCCACGCCGGCGCTGTTGAACGCGGCCCCCGACTCTCTCCCCGCTCTCCGATCCAGAGAGCCGGATCGGGCCGGAAAGGGCCGCCGGGAAGGCCCGACGTGTTCTCTGCCTCGCCGCCGCCGAGAGCCGCACCGGGGCGGGCGCGGGCGGAAAGTCCTTTGTAGTCCCGCCCTTGTACGACGAAGCCCCGGCCGAAGGCGACCGGGGCTGCTGTTGAAAAAAAGGCCCCACCGAGTTGGTGGGGCCGAATGAATGGCTCCCCGTCGAGAACTCGGAACGAGCTTCCGAGACGATGGCCAAGGCGAGCGCGCTTGCATCGACGCCTCGCTTCGCCTCGCCGCGGCTCGCCACGATACGATGCGAAAATGTACTTACGCTTCGAAGGATCGGATACAGTGCGTGACGTGATGAATCGATCTCAGCGCGCAATACCGCGCCCGCCCCCGCCCCCGCTCCCGCCCCGGCCCTCGACTCTGGCAAGGCGGCTTCGCGGTGTCGCCTTGGTGGGCGGGCTTGCGCTCACCGTCACGCTCGGCGCGGTGGGGGGGATCCCGGCCGGCTGCGGGGATCCGAACCAGGACGCGGGCGAGCGCTGCACCGTGACGACGGACTGTGACCCGCCGCTCGTCTGCTCCAACCGGGATCACCCCCAGCAGCAGGGCATCTGCGTGTGGCCCGAGGCGCTGCCGGACGCGGCGGTGTCCCAGGACGCCTCGGGCGTCGACTGAGGCGTCGACTGGGGCGTCGACTGAGACGCCGTCCGAGGCGCCGACTGAGGCGTCGACTGAGGCGGCGCGCCGAGGATGGCGCAGAAGCGTGATCTGAGTCGGGTCCTCGGAAGACGCTACGGGTCCACGGAGGGCGCTGCGGGTCCACCGCGCTTGCGGATGGGTCCCGGTCGGCTATCCTCGATCTCGATGCAGTAACAAGGGGTCGTCCCGATGTCACCTTCGAACGCCGCCGAGCTCGTTCCCATCCACCAGGGTAAGCTGGCCGATCTCAAGGTCGCCCGCGAGCAGCTCGCCGCCCAGGGCGTCGAGGCGGAGATCCTCCGCCCGCCGGGCTGCTCCACCTCGTCGTGAAGCCCCACCTTCTGGCTCGCGGTCGCGGGCCCCGACACGGCGAAGGGACAGGCGCTCATCCGGGAGTTTCTGCTGGCCGGCCTCTCGGCGGCCGAGCGGGCGGCCGCCGACGCGGTGGTGAACCTGGACGCCGACGAGGTCACCTGCCCGGCCTGCGGCCACAGCTTCCCCGCGGGTCCGGGCGAGTGCCCCGACTGCGGGCTGTTTCTGGGGTAGCGCGGGCGCAGGCGATGGGTAGCGCGGGCGCAGGCGATGGGTAGGGCGGGCGCAGGCGATGGGTAGCGCGGGCGCAGGCGATGGGTAGGGCGGGCGCAGG
>CAYFWA010000893.1:363-3054 GCA_964346625.1 uncultured Myxococcales bacterium | reverse complement strand
CGAGCTGGCATAACCCGTCGCACGAAAGCGTGCCTTCCACGTAGCCCAGCGTCTGACACGTCTGCCCCCCTAGGTTCAACCCGTCGCACGCCTCGTCCGCGTCGATGTCTCCGTTGCCGCAAAACTCCGTGTCCGCGCTCATGCACGCACCGGACATGCAAACACCGTTGCCGCCAGAGTACTCGCACGGCGTGCCGTCGGGCTTTCCGGCGCAGGCAGGGAGTTGGTCCGCGTGCACGCACTGGTGTACAGGGTGGCACAGCATCCCGACGGGGCAGTACCAGGGCTCGCCTCCGGTCTCCGCTACCCCGGCGCAGTACCGTGACTCCACCTCCGGACACCCGCCGAGGACCGCGGACAGGCACGTGAGAAGGAACGCACAGAGCGGCGCTTTCACCAGGACGGCCTGCGCCGCTAGCGACCGTGAGGACGCTCGCATGATCCGTGGTGCGGTCCCCCTTACAGCCGAGAAGCGCTCTACAGATGGATCGTGGGATGGCGGGGGAAGGGGCAGGGGCAGGGGCGGAGGCGAGGCCGACCGGCACGAACCTAGCTGGCGCGAAACTGGTGGAGCCAGCCACATGCATTTCTCCCTCGGAACCATGCTCACCTACACGAAGCAACTGAGCAGCAAGGATATGCTGATTATCACAAAGACTGCCCGTTACGACAAGGGGAGTAGAGCCCGCGCCCAGCAATGTCTTCTAGCTCGACTTGAGAGCGGATGGTGCCACAGGTGGCGAGGCAGCAGCGTTACGCGCGGTCCAGCGAGCGCAAGGACCCGGCAATCCGTGGGCTGACCAGGCCCGAGCAGCTTTTTACGCGGACCTGTAGGCCCTGTCCTTTCCTTTCCTGTCCTGCCCTGTCCTGTCCTGTCCTGTCCTGTCCTGTCCTGTCCTGTCCTGTCCTGCCCTGCCCTGCCCACGCCCTTGCCCCGCGGCCAATCCTGGTGGTAGCCTTCTTGGGCGTAGAAACGGGATTCTGATTCCATGAGCGATGGTCAAACCTCCGAAACCCGGGGCGACTCTCTGGTTGGGCAGGTGGTGGACGGGCGGTTCGAGATACTGCGCTTGCTCGGTGCTGGCGCCATGGGGCGGATCTACCTGGCGCGCCAGACGTCCCTGGACGTGCTCCGCGCGCTGAAGGTCATCGACGTGGCCGCCACGGCGGATCCGTCCGCGGAGAAGCGGTTCCGGCGGGAGGCGCTGGCCATGAGCCGGCTGCAACACGCCCACATCGCGCAGGTCATCGACTACGGCGCGTTGCCTCGGGGCGGGCACTTCATCGCCATGGAGTACATCGAGGGGGCGAACCTGCACGAGACGGTGGCAAATCGAGGCTCCTTGCCGCTGCCAGACGCCCTGACCGTGCTCACCCAGATCGCCGAGGCCATCGCCTACGCCCACAACAAGGGCATCGTGCACCGCGATCTCAAACCGGCGAACATCTTGCTCCGGGACGAGGACGTCACCCAGGTGAAGGTCATCGACTTCGGCCTGGCCAAGCTCGCCGCCGAGGAGGCCCAGGAGAAGCTCACTGGAGACCAGCAGATTCTCGGGACGCCCATCTTCATGTCGCCGGAGCAGTGCATGTCCGAGGAGGTGAGAGCGCCGGCGGACATCTACGGCCTGGCCGGGCTAGCCTACTACTGCCTGTCGGGCAAGCCGGTTTTCCTGGAGAAGACCTTCACCGGCATCGTCATGGCGCAGAGCTACCACGAGCCCCTGCCCATCAGCCACCGGTGTCCGACGCTGGGCATCCCGCCGGCCCTCGACGCGGTGTTGCTGGAGTGCCTGCGCAAAAGGCCGGCGGAGCGGCCGGCAGCGACAGAGGTGATGGCGCGCCTCAAGGAGATCGCCGTTGGGACCGAGACCAGCCCGCTGGAGCGCACCGCGCACCAGGCCGTCCCTGCCGTCCCTGCCGTCCCTCCGCGGGTCGAGTCGTCCAACATACTCGACAGCCCCGAGGTGCTGGCCTCCGCCATCTGGCTGGATCACCCGGAGGAGGATGGCCTGTCGGCCTCCGGGGCACGCTCCCCTCGCGCCGAGGGGCTGTTCAACCAGCTCACGGCCTTTCTGATGGAGTTCGCCCAGGAGCTTCAGCACCACCTGAACCTGACGGGCTCGGTGGGCTACATCGCCAACCGCATCGACTCGCTGCAGGAGGCCTCGTCCGGGTTGGAGATGGACATCGCCTTGCTGGAGAGCGAGCTCGCCGACGTGGCGCCGGACCCCGCCGCCACCGGCGACATCGAGCGCCAATGCGCCGAACTGCGCTCCCAGGTGACCGAGCTGCGGCGGTCGGTGAACCGGGAGTACCGGAACCTGTACCAGTACGTGATCAGCTATCGTCGCGAGGTACACGACTCGTCGCTGCAAAGCTACTACGTCGAGCTCGAGACGCTGGTTCACTCCTACCTCGAGGAGATCCAGCGGCTCCAACGGACAGACGCCAGCACGAGTCGATGATCCCGTGAGCGAAGCAATCCCGACGCTCCGAAACGGCCACGATCACTTCTTTCCTCCGCCCCCCAGGGTCCAACCGCGCCTCGCGCTTGCGGCGCGACTTGTGCTGCCTTCCGCTGGCCGCTGCCACGGCCAGCCCAACGCCGAACGCCGAACGCCGAACGCCGAACACCGAACACCGAACACCGAACACCGAACACCGAACACCGAACACCGAACACCGAAC
>CAYFWA010000893.1:0-263 GCA_964346625.1 uncultured Myxococcales bacterium | reverse complement strand
ACCGAATCCACAGCTTCCACCGCCACTTGTAGACCACCGCCGTCTTCACCAGCTCCCGCACCCGCACCAGCTTCAGGCTCACCTCCATGTCCTTGCCCGGCATGGCCAGCACCTTCTTGGTGGTGGTCACGTGCTTGGGCTTGATGGCCACGATCTGCAGCTCCGCCAGCGACACCAGCCGGCTGGGGCCCGGGGGGCGATCGGCTCGCATCTTAGGGAGCGGGTCAAAATAAACTCTGCACTCGGGACGCCGATCCATCCCG
>CAYFWA010000892.1:0-3054 GCA_964346625.1 uncultured Myxococcales bacterium | reverse complement strand
GGATCAGCGGCGGCACCATGCTCCTGGCAGTGGGGATCTACCCGAAGTTCATCCACGCCATCGCCGAGGTGACCACCTTCCGGTTCCGCGGCCCCTCCCTGCTGGTGCTGGGGACGGTGGCGCTCGCGGCGCTGGTAGCCATCGGCGGGCTGGCGGGGGTGGTCAAGGACCTCGTGGTGGACCACCGCTGGGTGATGTACTCCATCTTCATCGGGCTCACCCTCGGGGGGCTCCCCGTGGTGTGGCGCATGGCGCGGCCACCGTCGCGCGGCCTGTGGATCGGCGTGGTGGTGGGGTTCGTGGCCATGGTCGCGCTCGCGCTCGCCCAGGCCTCCGGTCTCGGCGAGGGGGGCGGAGACGAGCGCAACTTCGTCCTGCTGACCCTGGCCGGCGTGGCCGGCGCCAGTGCCATGATCCTGCCGGGAGTGAGCGGAGGGTACCTGCTGCTGGTGCTGGGGCAGTACGTGGCCATCCTGGGCGGCATCGACGAGTTGATGGAGGCGCTCAAGGCCCGTGACCCATCCGCTGCCTGGACGCCGGCGCTGGAGGTGGTGCTGCCGGTGGGCCTGGGCGTGGTGATCGGCGTAGTGGCAGTGTCGAACCTGCTGAAGGTGCTGCTGCAGCGCTACGAGAAGCCCACCCTCGGTGCCCTGCTCGGCTTGCTGCTCGGCGCGGTGGTGGGGTTGTGGCCATTCCAGGCGGGCGTGCGCCCGGAGGTGGGGGACGTGGTGCGGGGCCGGGCCATGACCCCGGAGCTGCTCGAGCAGCTCTCGCCGGATAAGTACCCCACCGAGCTCTTTGCGCCTTCCGCGGCTCAGGTGCTCGGCGCCCTGAGCCTCATCGCCCTCGGATTCGGCGTGACCGCAATCATCGATCGCTTCGGTCGAGAAAAAAAATCCGAGGCGCAGGCCGATTCTCCGTAAAAAACTGAATCCAAACCCGCTGCGGCGTGCATATCACCGGGACAGACTTCGACGGCCGCGCCACATCGCGGCCCGGAACAGGAGGCCCCATGCCCCACCAGCTCTCGAATCAAGCTGACATCCAGAGGTTCCGCCGCTCCAGTGGCGTCTCCGCCCGCCTCGCGATGCCCGCTGGGGCCGCAGTGCGGACCGCACTCGTGATCGTGCTCACGAGCCTGACCGTGATCCTGATGGCGGGAGCCTCGGGGTGCGAGCCCGTGCACGCCAACATCGACATCGAGGAGCGCGGCCGGCACGCTCAGCACGCTCAGCACGCTCAGCACGCTCAGCACGCTCAGCATGGTGAAGATGGCTACCACGGCTACCACGGATCCCACGGATCCCAGGGGGACGCGGCCCGGGTGTCCATCCGCGGCGAGCCCGTGGTGGTCCCCGAGGGCAAGACCCTGATGGGGGACGTGGTGGTGGTGGGCGGCACCATGCGCCTGGACGGCGCCGTGGATGGAAACCTGGTGGTGATCGCCGGCGAGCTCCACGTGGGGCCCAAGGCTCGGGTGTGGGGCGACCTGATCTCGGTGGGCAACGAGCCGGCCAAGGTGAATGACGCGGCGCGGGTGGACGGCGCCCGCGTCACGGTCAACCACACCGGGATCCGGTACCTGCTGGGCAACATCCTGTGGGCGCTCGACCACCCCGGGGCGGTGGCCACCACCGCGGCCCTGGGCGTGGTGGGGCTCATGGTGCTGGTCTGGCTGCTGCTGATCCGCCGCTACGAGAGCCAGCGCTTCCACGCCACGGTGGAGCGCCACCCGGTACGCGCCGGCGTCGCCGGCTTCTTCATCCTGGTGGGGCTCCACGTGCTGGTGGTGCTCGCGTTCTTGAGCCGCTACGGCATCGGGCTCACGCCGGTCTTCGGCCTCGCCTATGTCCTGCTGGCCGTGCTGGGCTGGCTCACCGTGGCGTCGCACGTGGGGCGCATGGTGGCACGTAAGGCGGGCTGGAACATCGGACCCTTCCTCTACGGGCTGCTCGGCGTGGGCATCGGCCTGGCCGTGTTCATCGTCCCGGTGGCGGGTCAGGTGGTCTGGGCCCTGGCGAGCTGGATCGGGGTGGGCGCCCTCATCGCCCCGGTCGCCCTCTCGGAGGCTGACCCCGACGATACGGCAAAGGCCCCGCCAGTCGAGCCATATGCTCCCACGGCGCAGCCGGCGCCCACGGCGCAGCCGACCCCCACGGCGCAGCCGGCGCCCACGGCGCAGCGAGCGCCCACGCCGCAGCCCGACACCGCACCGCCGTCCACCGACAAGCCGTCCCCGTCCACCGATTGAGTGAATGAAGCGATGCGCGCTGGCGGGATAGTCGTAGCCGGCCAGCGCCTCCACCGGATCGAAGCTCGCGTCCAGCTTGCGCTTGAACACCTCCTGCATGCTGTTGGCCGGAAACGGCGCGTGCCTGGAACCCCGGGCGCAACGCGCTGTTCTGACTCGTGTTTCGCCCTTGGCGTCTGCTGCGAACGGCTTAAATCGCGCCTGGCTGCGTTGCTCCGGCGATTTCTGTCTCGACGTACCGCAAGTACGCCTTCGACAAAAATCTTGTCGCGCCTTGCCAGGCACGATTTCTGCTCGTTCTCGCGACGAAAGAAGGGCGAAACTCGAGTCTGATTGCTGACTGCTGCAAAAGACTGTATGTTTGTTCAGTTGCCTGCGAGGCCACCAGGGGGCCACCGCGATGCCTTCCAGATCATTTGCTGACAGTGATTTCGTGCACTTACACGTGCACGGGGCGTGCTCCTTCGGAGATGGGGCCGACGACGAGCAAGCCCTGTGCCGAGCCGCGCGGGACGCGGGAATGCGCGCCCTCGCCCTCACCGACACCAACAGCCTACACGGGGCGGTGCGCTTCACCGAGGCGGCGCGCGCGTTGGGCGTGCGGCCCGTGCTCGGCGCACAGCTCAAGGCCGGAGACCAACGCGCCGTGGTGCTGGCATTGAGCAATGATGGGCTCCCGGCGCTGTTCTCGCTGGTCTCCCAGGCGTGGGATGCGCCTGCGGGAGCGGAAGCCTCGGCGGGCGACGCCCGGATCCCGGCGGGGCGTGCGCTCTCTGCTCCTCAACGGCTGGGGGAACGGCTGG
>CAYFWA010000891.1:1168-3058 GCA_964346625.1 uncultured Myxococcales bacterium | reverse complement strand
CTCGCGAGCAACTTCACGATTTCGCTACGACGTCCAAACTGATCGGTGCTCTAGCGCCGGGGACCTTGACGGCCTGCTGACCCCCCACTACCCTTGCGTCTGGAGGAGCATGAGGCCATGGCACGGTTTTTCAACACGGCGGGACCTTGCCGGCCGGACAAGCACTACATGCTGCCCGCTGGCCGCCGACTGGGGCAAGTGCACGCGCTGATCGATGCTGAGGCCTACTTCGTGATCCACGCGCCCCGGCAGTCCGGCAAGACCACGCTGCTCAAGGACCTGGCCACGTCGCTCAACGCCGGGGGCAGGTGCGCGTCGCTGGTGGTCTCGCTCGAGAGCTTCACCGAGCCGGACGTAAACCAAATGCTGCCGCAGATGGTGGAGCATGTGGTCGACTGTGCTGTCGAGCAGCTCGCGACGGAGCTCCAACCCGCAGCGGTCGATTCGTCTCTCGTACGCAAGCCACATGTAGCCCTGCGGTCGTTCCTGTCCGCCTGGTCCTCGCAGCTCGCGCGCCCGCTGGTTCTGCTTCTGGACGAGGTGGACTCGCTTCCGCCGCCGGTGCTCGTGTCGGTGCTGCGCCAGCTTCGGGACGGTCACAACTCGCGCCCGGCGCCGTTTCCCCAGTCCATCGCGCTTTGCGGCCTTCGGGACCTGCGCGACTACAAGCTCCAGGTGCGCCCCGACGGAGTGAGCCGGGGCACGGCAAGCCCGTTCAACATCAAGACGGAGTCCCTGCTACTTCGCAACTTCACCGCCCAGGAGGTCTCCGAGCTGCTCGGGCAGCACACCGCACAGACGGGCCAGGTCTTCACCGAGGAGGCGGACGCGGAGATCTTCCACCAGAGCCAGGGGCAGCCCTGGCTGGTCAACGCCCTGGCCGCCCAGCTCACCACTCGCTACGACGCGCTGGTGCCCCACCGGAGCGAGTCGGTGGAGCGCCACCACGTGCTTTCGGCCCGCGAGATCCTCATCGAGCGGCGCGACACGCACCTGGACAGCCTGGTGGACAAGCTGGGCGAGGACCGCGTGCGCCGGGTGGTGGAGCCGATCCTCGTGGGCGACATGGTCGCTGACGCGACCTATGACGACGACTTCTCCTACGTGCGCGACATCGGGCTGGTGACAGTCCAGGGCGGGCTGCGTCGCATCGCCAATCCGATCTATCAGGAGATCGTGCCGCGGGTGCTCACGCACCAGACGCAGACGGCGATTCCGTTGGATCCGGCGTGGTACGTATCCCGCGACGGCACGCTGGCGATGGACCGTCTGCTGGACGACTTCGTGCAGTTCTGGCGGCGCCACGGCGAGGTGCTGCTGCGTGGGATGCCCTACCAGGAGGCGGCGCCGCACCTCACGTTCATGGCGTACCTGCAGCGGGTGGTCAACAGCGGCGGCCACGTGCACCGCGAGCTCGCGGTGGGCACGGGTCGGGCAGACCTCGTGGTGAGCTTCGGCGGCCGGGAGGACGTGATCGAGCTGAAGCTCCAGCGAGGCAGCTACACTCTTCCCGAAGGCCTGGAGCAGGTGTCCCGCTACGCCAAGCGCCTGGGTCGCGAGGTCGGCTATCTGGTGATCTTCGACCCGCAGGCCGACACGCCCTGGGAGGAGCGCGGCCGGGTGGAGGAGCTCGAGCACGAGGGAGTCCGCGTGGTGCTGCTGCGGGCCTGAGCCCGGGTGACGCTGCCGCGGGCTCGAGCCGGTTCGGCTCGATCGATTTCCATTGGCTCGCGCCCCTGGTCTTCCGTATAGTGTCCGGGTTGAGGTCGCTTGGTGCGGATCCTCGTTCGGGGCCCCGGGTTTTGGAGCTGGGGGTCCACGAGTCTCCGAGCCATCGAGCCATCGAGCCATCGAGCCATCGAGCCATCGAGCCATCGAGCCATCGAGCCA
>CAYFWA010000891.1:0-1068 GCA_964346625.1 uncultured Myxococcales bacterium | reverse complement strand
TCGAGGCCATTGAGCCATCGAGGCCGCCGAGCCATCGCGCCATCGCGTCTCCGAATCACGGAGTTACCGGGTCACGGAGCACGGAATCCACAAACCGGATGAGAGCGAGCCCCGGGCGGGGCCCAGCGGTATGCAGTCCCAGGCGGAGATCAGATCCCAGATCGCGCAGGCCATGATCGCGCACCCCCGGGTGTTGCACCAGCGGCTTTTGCGAAACGGCCGGGACGCCGAGCGCTTCGCCGCGGTGCTGCCGTCGGTGGTGCCCTTCAAGGACAACGAGTACTGTGGGTTCATCCCGATCCTGGACTGGGACCACCGCCTGCCCTCGCGCGAGCTCGTCTTGCGGGTGCACGCCTACTACACCGAGGAGTCGCTGGAGGTGGGCTGGGCCGACCAGCAGGCCCGGGCCGCGGAGATCGAGCGGCTCGACAAGTACCCCGAGTTCGACGTGCCCGACTTCGCCGACCTGGTGGCCGACGAGGCCTACGAGGTGCAGATGCACCTGGACGGCACCTTCATCTCCAGCCGGCTCACCTCGGCCTGGCGCCGCGAGCTGTCGCCCCGCGACGCGAGCCAGGCCATCCAGATCGTGCGCGAAAGCCCCGAGTTCCGCGAGGTCCAGCAGGAGGCCCCCGACCGCTCGGACGCCCTCGGCGACGCCGAGGCCACCTCCTGGACCCCCCCCTGCGAGTCCGGCCACAACCGCTGGACCCTGGACGTGTGGTACCTGCTTTCCTACGACGGCATGTTCGGCCAGGGCCGCTCCTTCCTGGTCGACCTCGAGGACCCCCGCGTGGTCAGCGTGCGAGAGTTCACGTTGAGACCAGACTAAGCTCACTCCCCCCGCCGCGTACCCGTCTTCCCCTTTACCCCTCCTCTTGCCGCTCCGCCGGGAGGCGGAGCGGCAAGAGGAGGTATGCAAGTGTGTCTGCCCCGCCGCGTACCCGTCTTCCCCTAGTCTGACAGCTCCGCCTCCTGGCGGAGCTGTCAGACTAGGTATGCAAGAATACAAACTTCCTCGGATCCCCGCCGAAACGCCGGAACGTCTCCTCCATGCCGGCGAACCAG
>CAYFWA010000890.1:0-3058 GCA_964346625.1 uncultured Myxococcales bacterium | reverse complement strand
CGTGTCGAATGCCGCATCTGCGAAGGCCATGCCTGTGATCGGCGGCTCCGGTTAATGTTTCCTATAACCAGCCCCAGGCCGGGCCGAACAGGGCGACGGTGGGGGGCGTCGGGACTGGTCGTAGTTGAAGATGAAGTCGAAGTCCCCCGCGGCGATGTCGGAGCGATCCACCAGGATCAACTGGAAGCTGCTGGGATTCGTGTGCGTTGTGCTCCTGGCATAATAATGCGCATCGATCCAGTTCACGCCGAAGGCATTGCGCCCGCCGAAAGACCCCGTACCGTAGGTGACCGGGTCGCCTGCGCTCCGCGTGTCGACGTCCGCGAAAAACGGGGCGATGATCTAGCGGCCCGTAGAGGTCAGATCGAAGGGGGTAAACGCCCCAAGTGAAGCGTCGAAAGTGACGTTACCGTTTACGTGGGCTGCAAGGCGGCCGGTCTCGGGCCGCCTTGCCCTGCCCTCAGGCGCTCAGCCCGCCCCGAAGGGGACCCGCACGGTCGCGCGGATGTCCCGCCCCGGGCTCAGGGCGTAACCCTTGTAGGTGTCCAGGAAGTCTCGGTATTCCTCGTCGAAGAGGTTGCGCACCTCGAGGTTCACCTTCACCGGCCGCGCTAACGGACCCTGCCAGCGGAACCCGGCGGACAGGTCGACCAGGGTATAGGCATCCGTGGATGCGGTGCCGACATCCAGCTTGTCGAACTGTTCGAACGGCTCGCCGGGCGCGGCCTGCTGGGCGAAGGCGTGGCGCACGCCCGCCCCCAGATAAGGCTTTGTGAACGCGCCCCAGCCCTGCGGCTGATAGGTGACCGAGCCCTTGACCTTGTTCGCCGGCAGCAGCGGCAGGTTCTGATTCGAGTCGGTGTTCTCGCCCTCGACGACGCTGGCGCTGGCGGCGACCTCCAGCCAGGGAACCGGCTGGCCGGTCGCCGACAGGTCCAAGCCGGTCAGGACGGCATCCGCCTGATCGTACTGGAAGATGCGCAGGTCAGGGTCCCCCCCAGTGGTATCGCCTGTATCCCGCAGGAAGATGTAGTCGTCGATCTGATTGCGGTACACGGTGGCGGAGGCCTGCAGCCGGGGCGAGCGCCAGCGCAGGGCGAGGTCGGTGTCGATGGACTTCTCCGGATCCAGGTCGGGATTCCCTCGCTGGTCGGCTGCCACACCGCCATGGATACCGTGGGCGTAGAGTTCGAACAGGGTCGGCGCCCGGAAGCCCCGGGCGGCGTTGGCCGCCAGGGTCAGTTGCGGCGTGAAGCGGTAGGACGCCCCCAACGACCCGGTGACGACGTTATAGGTCTCCCCGGTGCGCCCTTCGCCCTTCAGGGCCTCACTCTCCACGGTCGTGGTTTTATCCTCATCCGCCATGACTTTGTGGTAGTCATAGCGCAGCCCGCCCTGTACCAGCCAGGGGCCGAAACCACGCTCCTCATTGGCGAACAGGCCCATCTTGGTCACGTCCCCGCCCGGCGAGAGCTGCGTGGTGCCGCGGGACTCCTGCTCCTTGCGCACGACCTCGGTCCCGAGCGTGCCGGAATCGAATCCCAGCCACGGGCCGTGCCCGACCTCCAGGCGCCCTGTGTACTGGTCGAATTCCATGTCAATGGTGCCGTCGAACAGTTCCGAGCGCGGGTTCCCTCCCTTGTTAGCGCGCCGGTGATTGTTCTGCCACATAAGCTTGGGCCTCAGCTCCCAAGTGGAGGCCACCGGGAAACTTCCGGCCAGCCGCAGGCGATCATCCTGCAGGTCTTGCCCGATGCCCTTGCCGTTGGGCAGCAGAAAGTTCTGCTCGCTGCGCCAGCGGGTGTAGTGGGCCTGAACCTCACCCCAGTCGCCCCGGCTGCCGACGCCCAGAACGGCGTTGGTCTGATCAAAGTCGGTGTGGTCCAGCTCGTCGGTGAACTTGGGATCGCCGGGTTTGCTGGATTCGGCAAAGGTAGTTGCGTCGGGGGTGGTGATATCGCCCCCGGAGCGGTCCACGACGCCGGCTACCATGCCGAAGTGGTCGGTCCCGCCGTGGACCTTGGCGCCGAGGTCCCATTGCTCGTTGTTGGTGGCATAGCGGGTGAGGGTCTCGCCACCCCCTTGGGTCTCGCCCTCCGGCGCGTAGCGAATCGCCAGCGGCATCACGTTGACGGCGCCGCCGAGGGCATCGGAGCCGTAGAGCAGGCTCGAGGCCCCGCGCACCACCTCGACGCGCCCGCTCAGGAACGGGTCCAGGTTGGGCGAGTGGCGGGTGCCGTACTGCTGGTGGTCGAGGCCCACGCCGCCCGACAGGAGGCGGACGCGGTTGCCCGACAGGCCCCGGATGACCGGCTTGCCCGTCTGCGAACCGGCGCTGAGATTGTCCACGCCGGGCAGGGCATCCAGGGTCCCGCCCAGGGTGGCTTCCTCTTCGCGGTCCTTTTCGGGACCGGTGAGCACGTCCACCTGGGTGGCCTGAAGGAGGGGGTCGCCGGGGGCCGGGACACCGGAAGTCACCGTCATCGGGCTCAGGGCCGTTGGGTCTTCGCCCTGGACGGATTCGCCACTACTGTCGTTCTGAGCCCAGACCGGCGCATTGACGGTCAGGGCGGTAATTGCTGCGTAGATAAAGGGGTTACGGGTCATGCCTTCTCCTGGGTTATTGGTCGAACGCTCGAGTGGCCACGGCTATGGGCAAGGCACCTGATAGCGAGAGAGCTTCGAGCGTCCCGGGTCGGGATGAGTCGGCCATAGCCCCTGCCTGACCGACCGCGCAGAGCTCGCAGGGGGTATCGCTGTCCAATCCGACTACCCCATGCTCGGCGGCGTGGTACTGGAGCGCGATCTGGCCCACGATGACCGCCAGCAGAATAGCGATAAGCCACCCCCGTACGCGGCACACAGGGATCGATAGAGGGCTCTGGTTTATCCGATGTCGCACCGTTCGCGCTACTCCGGGGGAGGTAGGTGGTGGATTGGCGATCAATAATGTTACGATATAACGATTCAGAGGCATCAGGCAACCTCGTATGACTGGCTCCGACTTCGAAGGCTTCTCTGCCGAAAGCGAACACGATCACGCGGCCTGCTTGAGTCA
>CAYFWA010000889.1:0-3061 GCA_964346625.1 uncultured Myxococcales bacterium | reverse complement strand
GCACCCGGGGCGGCGCGGGCCCAGAACCTCATCGTGGACGGCAACACCGTGCAGATGGGCGGCGTGCACTACTACAGCCAGGTGCAGATCATCAACGGCGGCGTGATCCGGGTGACGCCCTACGACGGCTCGGACAAGGTCAACACCGGCAACCTGCAGATCGTGGCCGACTCCATCTACATCGACGCGACCTCGGGCATCTCGGCCGACGGGGCCGGCTACCAGCCGGTGTTCTGTGGGGACGGGGCGGGCCCGACGGCGCTTTCGGGCGGGCGCGGCGGCTGCGCGGTGATGGACTCGGGGGGCGGCGGGGCGCACTTCGGCCGCGGCGGCCGGGGCACCATCGACAACCCGCCGGGCTTCCCGGCCGGCTACGAGGAGGACTGCGGCGATCTGAACGCGGCCCAAGACGGCTGCGTCACCACCTGCACCCAAAACGGCGACGGCCTGCCCACGGTGGCCGGCCAGCCCTACTCGCACTCCATCTACGAGCCGGAGTTCGGCGCCGCGGGCGGCGACCGCGGCTGCCGCGACGGCGACGGGTTTTCCAACCCGTGCCTCACCGCCGGGGCGGGGGGCGGCCGCGTGGTGCTGGCCGCGGTCTCGAGCGGCGGCACGGGCACCCTGGTGATCGAGGGCCGGGTGAGCGCCGAGGGCTGGCGCGGCTGCGGCAACGGCAACGACTCGGGCGGCGGGGGGGCGGGCGGCACCGTGCTGCTGGTGGGCGACTCGGTGACCACCGCGGCGGGGGCCTACATCAGCGCCAAGGGCGGCCTGGGCGGCGACACCCTGGGCACGCCGCCGGATCCGGCGGATCCCTTCGGCCAGGCCTGCCCGGCCTGTGCTCAGAGCGGCGGCACCTGCGACGACTGCGGCGGCGGCGGCGGCGGTGGGATCGTCAGCGTGCTTTCGGGCGTGTCGGCGCAGCTCGATCCCCTCACCCAGTTCGACGTGGCGGGCGCGGTGGGGGGCACCTGCACCGGGGGCAACTGCATCGGCGAGTCCGGCGGCGGCGCCGGCGAGCTGCAGCTCAACGGCGTGTATCTGGGCGAGTACTGCGACGGCTATGACAACGACTTCGACGGCCTGGTGGACAATGGCCTGGGGGACGTGACCTGCGGCAGCGGCGCCTGCCAGGTGACCGTGCCGGTGTGCGACACCGGCGCCAGCCCCACCGTGCCCAACGACTGCGTGCCCGTGGTCGACCCACAGTGCCAGGCCGCGGTGTCCGACACCCGGCCGCGGTTTCTGGTGATCGTGGACACCTCCGGCTCCATGCTCCTGGATCTGGACGGCCACTTCACCTTTGGCGACGGCTCCGCCGGCCACCTGGGGGTGGACAGCGACGGTGACGGCGTGGCGGGCAACGACAGCCGGCTGTATCAGGCCAAGCAGGCGCTCACCAACGTCATCAGCGCCTACGTGCCCGAGATCGACTTCGCCCTGGCGCGCTTTGCCCAGGGCACCCAGGCCAACGTCAACTGCCAGCTCGCCCACTGGTTCGAGTGCGCGGGCATCTGCTGCACCTATGACAACCCGGTGGGCAACACGGGCACCACCCCCGGGGGGCCGTGCTACGTGTCGGCCGGCGCCGCGGGCTCGCTCGAGGTGCTGCCCCAGTCCACCGGGGACGAGTGCATCAACTACGCCGGCTCCTGCGGCGCGGTGCGGCGCGGCGCCGACATCCTGGTGGGCTTCGAGCGGCCGGTGAACCAGGCGCTCATGTGGCTCGACCACCAGGAGACCCACTTCCTCAACGTACGCACCGAGGGGGACCACTGCGACTGGGCCGGCGGCGGGGACTGCGAGCTGCGGGGCACCGGCCCCACGCCCCTGGCCGACTCGCTGCACTCGGCCCAGGCCTACCTGGCGCGCACCCTGGCCGAGGACATCATCGCCGGCTGCCGGGGCTACTCGGTGATCCTGCTCACCGACGGCACCGAGACCTGCGGCGGGGATCCCGAGGCCGCCGCCGCGGAGCTTTTGGCCGACCTGGGCGTGCAGACCTACGTCATCGGTTTCTCGGTGCTGCCCGGCGAGCAGGCGGCGCTCGACCAGATCGCCAACGCCGGCTCCACCGGGGGGGCGCGGGATGCGTTTTTCGCGGGCAACGAAGCGGAGCTCGCCGCGGCCCTGGCCTCCATCGTGGCCGACTCGGTGGTCTTCGAGACCTGCAACGGGGCCGACGACGACTGCGACACCCTGGTGGACGAGGACTTCCCCAGCCTCGGCCAGCCCTGCGACAACGGCCTGCTCGGCCCGTGCTTCGGCACGGGCACCTACCAGTGCCGCGCCGACGAGACCGGGGTGGAGTGCGTGATCTCGCCGCCGGCCGGGACCCCCAGCGCCGAGGTGTGCAACGGCATCGACGACAACTGCAACGGCCAGGTGGACGAGGGCCTCATCTGCCAGACGCCCTGCGTGCCGGATCCGCCGGAGGTGTGCAACGGGCTGGACGACGACTGCGACGGCGCGGTGGACGAGGATGACCCGCTGCTCGGGGTGGCCTGCGGCGAGGACGAGGGCCAGTGCGAGCCCGGCGTGTGGATCTGCGCGGTGGGGGAGCTGGTGTGCGTGGGCGCCACGGGCGCGGCCTCGGAGATGTGCAACGGGCTGGACGACGACTGCGATGGCGTGATCGACGACGACGCCGAGTGTCCGCCCGACACGTGGTGCATCGAGGGCGGCTGCCGCGAGGAGTGCCTGCAGGGGGAGTTCCCCTGCCCGGGGGGCTACGAGTGCGAGAGCTACGACGTGGACGGGCAGACGGTGCGCGTCTGCATGCCGGGGGCGTGCCTGGAGTGCGAGCCCGGGGAGATCTGCCAGGACGGCCAGTGCGTGGATCCCTGCGAGGACGTGAGCTGCGGCGAGGGCGAGGACTGCGTGCTGGGGGTGTGCCAGGACTGCCACGTGCTCGGCTGCCCCGACGGCGAGGTCTGCTACGACGGCCAGTGCCAGGCCGACCCCTGCGCCGAGGCGGGCTGCGACCCGGCCACCGAGTACTGCGCCGACGGCCAGTGCGTGCCGCTTTGCTACGAGGGGAGCTGCCCCGCGGGGCAGC
>CAYFWA010000888.1:0-3063 GCA_964346625.1 uncultured Myxococcales bacterium | reverse complement strand
GTCGAAGGCGTACTTGGGGTACGTCGAGACAGAAATCGCCGGAGCAACGCAGCCAGGCGCGATTTCGGCCGTTCGCAGCAGACGCCAAGGGCGAAACTCGAGTCTGAAGATCAGCGCCGACGATCGGGGGCCCACGCGTCGCTGGGTCCCTTCCCGCGACTACCCCTCGTCCGTGCTCTTCTTGCGGCGTGGGCGGCGGCGACGCTTCTTGGTGCCAGCGCCGGAAGAGGAATCGGCGCTTTCGCTGGACGATTCTCCCGCGGCCTGCTCGGATTTGCGCTTTGGTCGATCCTCCGAGGCGCTGCGATCAGCGCCGCTCGCCGAATCTCCCTGAGCCTCGCCTCCGCTGACCTTCCTCTTGCGGCGTGGTCGGCGTCGGCGTTTTCGGCTGCTGCCCCCCCCGCCTTCGGAGGGCTGCTCCTGCGACCCATTGCGGGACTGGCCGGCGGTGTCCGCCTTGTCTCCCGGCTCCCGGTCGGCGTCTGGTCGGCCGTTCCCTTTGTCGTCCTGGGATTTGTTCCCGCCGTCCCGGGATTTGTTTCCGCCGTCCTGGGGGGATTCACCATTGTCTGAGGGCTTCTTCTTGCGCCGGGAACGGCGGCGCCGCCGGGGGGTGGTGGCGGGGGCGCCCACGGCCGCCGGCTCCACCACGGTGGCTCCGTTGGGATCCGTCAGATCCGCGAAGGAGGTCACGGACGCGCCCCCGCGACGGCTGCTGCGCCCACGCTCGCTGCTCGAGGGGGAGGGCTGAGTCGAGCCCCGGCGGAGCCACTCGATCCGCTCCTCGGCCCGGTGCAGACCGCTGGCGGCGATGATCTCGATGCGCAGGTCGAACTCCTCCTCCAGATCCGAGATCTCTCGCCGGTGCTGGTTCTGGATGTGATCTGCCAGCTCGGGGTGCAGCGATGCGCGGACTCCCTGGAGGGTCCCCTCGGCCGCCCGGGCCTCCACGCGGCGAATCAGCCCCAGGGCCACGTGCTCGGGGCTCGCGATGAGCCCCAGGCCGCTGCAGGTGGGGCAGTCGCGGTGCGTGCGAAGCTGCAGCGCCTGCTGCAACCGTTGGCGGTTGATCTCCATCAGGCCGTTTTCACTGAGGCGCGTGGTGGAGCTCCGCGCCTTGTCGAGCTTCAGGGCGTCCTTGACCGCTTTCTCCACGGCGCGACGATTCTTCGCGGGGCGCATGTCGATGAAGTCCACCACGATGAGGCCCCCGATGTCGCGCAGCCGGAGCTGCCGCGCCACCTCTGCCGCGGCTTCGAGGTTCACCTGGAGGATGTTCTCCTCCTGGGAGGCGCCGGACTTGGTCTTGCCGGAGTTCACGTCGATGGCGGTGAGGGCCTCGGTGGGATCGATGACGATGGATCCCCCGCCGGGCAGCGGCACCTGCCGCTTGAAGATCGCGTCGATCTGCGGCTCCAAACCGAACCGGCTGAACAGGGGCATCCGGTCGGTGTAGGCCCTGAGCTGCACCTTGGAGCGCGGCATGAAGGTCTTGACGAAGCCCTGCGCCTGTTCCAGCAGGGGCTCCGCGTCCACCCAGACCTCCTGGATCGAGGTGTCCAGATAGTCGCGGAGCACCTGGGTGACCAGGTCCTGGTCCGAGTAGAGCAGCTTGGGTCCCTTGCCTCGCCGATAGGCGGACTGGATCTGCTTCCAGAGCCGAAGTAGGGCGTTGAGGTCGCGGTTCAGGGCCGGCTTCGATTGATCGGCGGCGTTGGTCCGGATGATGTAGCCCGCTCCCTCGGGGATCTTGAGCGACTTGGCCTTCTCCTTGATGGCCTTGCGGAGCTTCTCGTCCTCCACCTTGCGAGAAAGGCCGCGCATGTCGTCGAAGGGGGTGAACACCAGGTAGCGTCCGGCGAGGCTGACGTTGGCGGTCAGCGCTGCGCCCTTGCGGCCGGTGGCGTCCTTGGTGACCTGCACCAGCACGGGCTTGCCCCGCTCCAGGATTTGATCGATTCGGGGCCGGGGCTCGTCCGCGGGGGGCGCGCGGTGGTAGGCCGGTTCCACCACGTCGCCGGCTGCCAGGAACCCGTGGCGTCCTTCGCCGAACTCGATGAAGGCGGCGTTGAGCGCCGGCTGCACGCCGGCCACCACGCCCCGGTAGATGTTGCCCCGGCAAAGGCCGGACTCGGCCACATCCACCAGGTAGTTCTCGAGCCGGTTGTCCGCCACCACGGCGACGCGCAGCTCCTCGGGCCGCTGCCCGTTGATGAGCATCGTTCGTTTCATGGTTTCATGGTCTCACCGTCGCGCCCCGCAGCCGCTCGGGTGTCTGCCTACGACGTCCTCGGAGGGCGAGACAAGTACCGGGGGGACGGCGTTTGGATGGGCTCCCCGGACATCAATGGATCAAGGAACTGGATCAAGGAACTCGTCCGTTATGCCCGAGCGGAAACGGCGATGCAATCATTGAAACGCTCGACCCGGACCGGGGCGCTTGACCCGGGCCACGACCTCGCGTCAAAAACGAGGCATGTCCATCGTGCGTGCTTTCGCGGGAACCCATCCGGACATCGCCGAAGATGTCTTCCTGGCGGACGACGCCGTGGTCATCGGCGACGTGGTCATCGGTGCCGGGTCCAGCCTCTGGTACCAGACGGTGGTGCGGGGGGACGTGAACCGGATCCGCATCGGGCAGCGCGTCAACGTCCAGGATGGCACGGTCATCCACGTGGTGCGGCGCACGGGGCCGACCCACATCGACGATGATGTGACCATCGGTCATCGCGCCGTGGTCCATGGCTGCACGCTGGGTCATGGGGCGCTGGTGGGGATCGGCGCTCAGGTGCTCGACCTGGCCGAGGTCGAGCCCGAGGCCATGGTGGGCGCGGGTGCGGTGGTGGCGCCCCGGGCGCGCATCCCGGCGCGGCATCTCGCCCTGGGCGTGCCGGCGCGGGTGGTGCGACCCTTGACGGCGCAGGAGCTCGCCTACAACCGAGAGACCGCCGAGAACTATCAGCGGCTGGCGGCGCAGCACGAGGCGGACCGACGCTGAGCCCGGCCCGGCGCAGGGTGGCGCTGAGCCCGGCCCGGCGCAGGGTGGCGCTGAGCCCGGCCCGG
>CAYFWA010000887.1:0-3064 GCA_964346625.1 uncultured Myxococcales bacterium | reverse complement strand
ACAGCATTGATGGATCGGCGCACGAATGCCGAAGTTATTCTTGCGCGAGCCCTTACGTCCTCGCTCCCTCGGTCACCGTACCTACGGGTACGGCTCGGTCGGTCGCTGCGGGCGCGCTCGCCACTCGCGAGCAACTTCGCGATTTCGCTACGACGTCCAAACTGTTCGGTGCTCTAGGACCAAGGCGGCCACTGGGACCCGGGCACGGAATCGTCCAGTGGTCTCGGGATCCGCCGTCCGCCACCGGCTCCCAAAGGGGCGGCGGCTTCCCCTCGACGCGGCCTTGCGGGCGCGGTAGGTTGTAGCGTCTGGGGAGACGTCGGGACCGGCGGATGACACCGATGAATCATCCGCTCGTGTCCCCTGGCTCCCCCCGCCGCGCGCGCCCCGGAACGCGTGAGCCATCTCGCGAGCCCGTTGATGCCGAAGAAGCCGGATTCATTTTCCAAGACGCCCCCCGCGGGCAGCCGCAGGCCGGGGCCAGAGGATCCGTTCCTCTACGAGCAGGTGACCCTGCCGTCGCGGCGGATGCGGATGCCCCTGCGGGTGCCTCTGCACGCGGGCCAGAAGCGAATCCTGGTGCTGGTGGCCATCGCCCTGGTGCTGGCGGTGATCGGCGCGGTGGTGGGCACGGTGCTGCTCACCCGCCCCCGCAAGGTGCGCACCACCGTGCGGGCGGATCTGCGGGCCCTGGACAATCGAATCGGGGCCACCGTGCACTGCCTGGGGGGAGCCAAGGCCCGCCCCGACGGCAGCGATCTGCCCCCCCGCCTCTGGACCCGGGCGCTGCGGCGGACGGACTGGCCCCAGGTGATCTGGCGCTGCCGCCAGCAGGCCACGCGGCTGCTTTCCACGGCCAGCGCGGTAAACGCCTCGGCCCACGCCGCGCCGTCCCGGGTGCCCGAGTCGATCCGAGCCCAGTACGAGAAGGCCCTGGACGCCGCGGGGACCGTGCAGCGGGCCGTGGCGTCCCTCGCCGCCGAGGCCCGAGCCGGCCACCGGCTGCCCGCCTGGCCGACGTGCCTGGAGGCCGCGCGCGCCGTGGGGAAGTTCCAGCTCGTGCTGGGGGCGGTGGAGCGGCTGGCCGAGCTGTCCGGCTCCCGCAAGGAGCCCGCGGCCGTGGATCGCGCCCCGCCCCGCTGGAGCACGCCCGCCACCCTGGCGCCGTCGCTGGACGCGCCCCCCGGCTCGCGCCTCGTGCCGCTGCATCGCCGCCGGGCACCGCGGGCTCTGCGGCTGCGCCTGCCCGGCGGGCGCGCGCCGCTGC
Source organism: uncultured Myxococcales bacterium (assembly GCA_964346625.1). Taxonomy (GTDB): domain Bacteria; phylum Myxococcota_A; class Polyangia; order HGW-17; family JAJRWW01; genus CAYFWA01. The sequence continues at coordinate 1,797 of CAYFWA010000887.1, read as the reverse complement.
TGTTGGTGGATCCGGCGGGGCGCGCGCGCTGGGTGACGCTCGCTACCCAGCCGCCCGCCGCCGTCCCCCCCAAGGGTTCACCTCGACCCGCATCGCGACGCCCCGGGCGGACGGGCGCGCCAGTGACCTGGGTGGACGTCCTGCCCGACGCGCGCGGAGACGAGGCGAAGGATCCTCCCAGCGCGACCCGCTCCGCGCCGTCCCCTCGCCGAGCTCGTCGTCGCCGCGGACCGCGGCGGCCCCCGGCCCGATCCCGGGCTCCTTCTCCCAGCCCCGAAGGCGTCAAGCTGCTCTGGGCCCGGGCGGGCTGGCTGCAGCCCGCCCGCCGCGGCGTCCTGCAGATGGGCCTGGCCGCGCTGCCCGATACCGCGACCCCGCCCCCCCTGAAGGCACGCCCCCATCCGAGGCCCCGTCCCGAGTCCCGGACGGTCCCGCGCCGCGCTGCGCCCAAGCCGCGCCGCGCTGCGCCCAAGCCGCGCCGCGCTGCGCCCAAGCCGCGCCGCGCCGCCCCTCCGCGAGCGAGGGGGCGGATCCTGGAGAGCCACCAGCTCCGCTGGCCGCCCCGGCTGCCCCTCGCCCCGCAAATCCATGCCGGCTGGTACGCTGGCACCGCCTGGCACCTGCTGGCGAGCGCGCCCCACGATGGCGCGCGCAAGCTGGTCCACGTCCGGTGGCCGAACGCGGCCGACCGGCGCCCCTCCGGAAGCGGTGGCCCGGCCCGCGTGCGGCCGCTCGCCACCGACCTCGGCGACCAGGGGCGCGTCGCCCTCTGGTGGCCAGGCGGTCCCGGCGAGCGCGGTCCCCGTGAGCGCGGTCCCCGCGGATTCGGCCCCCTGGTGACCTACGCCGTGCGCGGCGGTGGCACGGCAGTGCAGCGCCTGCCGGCCGGGGACGGCTCCCCGCCGCCCCGTGACGTCCTGGGCCCCGGGTCCACCTTTGCGGTGGAGGCCCTGTGCGCATCCCGGGGACACACCTATCTGCTCGCCGACACCGGAGACCTGTGGGCCGCGCCCTCGCCCACCGAGCAGTTCCGGCGCGTGTCCTGGCCGGGCCGCAGCGGACGGCATGCCCGGCTGACCTGCGCCGAGGGCAAGGCCGCCCTGGCGTGGCGCCACGCAAAAGAGCCGACGTTCCGGTACACCACGTGCAATCCTGGCGGCTGCGGCGACCCCCGGCGCGTTTCCTGGAGCCGCCTGCGCGCGGTGGCCCTGCTGCCCACCGCCGGCGGCGTGTTGCTGCTGGCCGCCGAGCGCCGCCTGCTGTTCGGTCGCCAGGATCTCGGCGTCGACGGCACGCTCGGGCCTCCCCGCCCGGTGACCCGCTGGGATCGGCCGCCTGACCAGTGGTTGGCGCTCCGCGGGCGCGCGCCCATGCACCTGACCCTGCTGCTGCTCGATGGTCGGCTGTCGCGCCTGCGCTCCACCGACGGCGGGCTCACCTGGGTCGGGCAGTGATCCACCATCAGTCCCCGGCGCCGCAAAAACACTCGATGAAGGAGCGGCTCACATGATCCTGGGCGCACACACCTCCATCGCCGGCGGGCTCCACCGGGCCCTGGAGCGCGGCCGGGAGCTCGGCTGCGAGACCGTAGCGATCTTCTCGCGCAACCAGCGCCAGTGGCGCGTGCCCCCCCTGGCGCCCGAGGCGGTGGCGGCCTGGCGGGAGGCCCTGGATCGCCTGGGCTACGACGCGGCCGCGGTGCTGTGTCACGACAGCTACCTGATCAACCTCGGCCACCCGGAGCGCGAGCCCTGGGAGCGCTCGCGCGCCGCCTTCTTGGCCGAGGTGGATCGCTGC
>CAYFWA010000886.1:0-3065 GCA_964346625.1 uncultured Myxococcales bacterium | reverse complement strand
CCGCGCCGCACTGTGGTAAAGCGGCCAGAGCCGCGCCAGCAGTCAACATTTCATATGCGCAGTACAAATCCCGTTGAGAAATTCGGACAGAACCTACAAATCCCGTTGAGAAATTCGGACAGAACCATAATTCCCTGGCGGCTCACCGGGTGCAAACCCGGGGTGCAAAAAAATCGTCAAAAAGCCGCGGCGTGGTGACACGTGTAGGGATGAGGCCAGCGCTGGCGCGGACAGCGCTGTACAACCACGGCACCGTGCTGCCCCCTACACTCTGCGGTTCTCCTCGGCTTTTTGGACGAGGAGACGGCCATCTCAGAACACTCATCAATCGAGGAGGATCGCAGAGCGGAGGGGGCAGCGCTTCGTCAAGTCAAGGTAGCCTCGTCAAGTCACGGTAGCCGACGCCGGCGGCGGCGCAGCGGCTCAACCGGCCCGCCGGCGCCGGCGGCGCCACACCGCGGCGAGCCAGAGCCCCGCGAACAGCAAGGGTAGAGGCAAGGGCTGATTGCCAGCCGGGGCGGACTGAGCGCACTGACATCCGCCCTGGGTAAGGCCCGATTTGGTGCTGGCGCAGTTAGGGGCGGTGACGCAGTCCACGTCCTCGCAGTCGGCGACGCCGTCGCCGTCGTCGTCGAAGCCGTTCTGGCAGTCCTCCCACCCCTCGCAGGCGGTGTCGCCGATGCAGTTGGGGTCGGCGCAGTCGATGGCGCCGTCGCCGTCGTCGTCCGCGCTGTTGTCGCAGATCTCCGCGGTCACCTGGCAGTGGGTGGCCAGGGCACAGTCGGAGTCGGCGCAGTCGATGGCGCCGTCATCGTCATCGTCGGCGCCGTTGGCGCAGTGCTCCACGCCGGGTTGACAGATGCCCGCCTGGGCGCAGTCCGCGTCATCGCAGTCGATCTGGCCGTCGCCGTCATCGTCGGTGGCGTTGGCGCAGTTTTCGATTCCGGGCTGGCAGTCCGGATCGTCCGCGCAGTCAGCGTCGGCGCAGTCGGTCTGCCCATCGCCGTCGTCGTCCAACCCGTTGGCGCAAATCTCCGCCGCGGTCTGACACGCCGGATCGCTCACGCAGTCGGGGTCGGCGCAGTCGGCCTGCCCATCGCCGTCGTCATCGGTGCCGTTGTCGCAGTCCTCCACCGCCCCTTGGCAGGTCACCTGCAGTGTGAAGGGGCTTGCCGTATCCCAGGTCTCCACCACCAGGTAAGCGCCGTCGGCCGGAGCATTGAGGGTGAAGCTCTCGGTCTGGTTCCCCTCGTTGAGCGAGGACTCGAGGCAGCTCTGGGGATCGCAGCCACTGCCGGCGGCCGAGAACAGGAACAGGTCCAGATCCCCGGAGCCCGTGGGCGTGAGGGTGGCGGTGAGCTGCGTGCCCGCCGGGACGGTGAGCTCGTAGGCCCGCTCCGGGCCCTGCTCCGGGTTGGACTGCATGCAGCCGTTGGTGGTGAAGTCGGTGGGCCCGCCCACGGTGGTGCCGTTAACCGTATCACCGCAGCCCAGCGCGGCGGCCGCCTCGCAAGCGTCCGGGCCCTGACACGCGGGGTCGGTGGCGCAGTCGGCGTCGGCGCAGTCGGCCTGGCCGTCGCCGTCGTCATCGACGCCGTTGCCGCAGATCTCCGAGGCGCCTCCGGTGAAGCTCTGGATCCAGGACTCGTAGGAGTGAACCATGGTGGACACCCCGTACTGCGAGCAGTTCGGGTCCCCGTAGGAGGTCACGCCCACCAGGTACTCCACGCCGCCCCGGCTGACAAAGGCCGGGCCGCCGGAGTCGCCGCTGCAGGGGCCGCCCGGGGAGTTCGGGTATCCCATGGCGCGGGCCACCACCCACGCGCCGGAGTAGCTGCACCCGCTGGGCCCGGGACAGACCTTGCCGATGGTGCTCGTGACGGTGAGCTTCTCGCCGGAGGTGTTGTTCTCGGTGACCCCGAAGCCCGAGAAGGTCACCGTGGAGCCCTCGTCGGCCGCGGTGAGGCCGCTGCCGGCGGGCAGCGGCGGGATGGGGGAGATCCCGGCGGGGGCCGCCGAAGACAGGCGCACCAGGGCGATGTCGCTTTCCACCTGCTGGCCGTTGTAGTCGGGGTGGATCAGCAGCTCGGAGACCTGTCGGTAGTCGCCGCTGCCCTGGACGTCGTTGCCAAAAAAGATCTGGAAGCTGCCCGCGCCGCGGCCCTCGAGACAGTGCCCCGCGGTCACCACCACGGTGGGGGTGATGAGGGTCCCGGTGCAAAAGGAGCTCCAGTTGGGCCCTGGCGTCAGCGCCACCACGGCCATGTGCGCCGGGTCGGTGTCCGGCGCGCCGTTGATGATCGAGCGCCCGGTGGTGACGAGCTGCCCGTTGACCCACCGCTCCTCTGGCGCACAGGCGCCCAGGGTAGCCACGATCCCGACCAGTAGGATGAGGTGCGCAAAGGTATGATTCGGAGGAGTTGGTGAGGGGCACATCCGCGCTGACTCCTATCCTGAGCGTAGCGGCAACATACCGGACTTGCCACCGCGCTGACAAGAGTGCCATTTGCGCTGTGGCCGCCGCAGGCCGCGCCGCGGAGCCACCGCCCCCCCCCTGCGCCGGCCCGCGGGCGTCTCGCCGAGGGCCAAAGGTCAACGCCAGGGCACAATATCGCTCAAGTGCTCAAAATCTCAACACACTTCCACCTCGCCCCCCCCCTCCCGCCTGGTGGCTGGGGTCGGGCCGCCGCTCAGGCGGCCCGACAGACGGGCAGGGTCATCGACCTCAGCTGCTCAAGCTGGCCAGCCGTGAGGGCTCGCGCAAGGATAAGGCCCATGCGCACCTTCCACATCATCCGAACGAAGCGCAAGGCGCGCGGATTCGCGTCCGCGTCCCCCCCCCATGCCGGTGGCGATGATTGCCCGTGAAATGTCAAGGCACCGTATATGTGTAGCGAGGGGAAGCGCCGGCGCCGCCGCGGCGTTACTGCGGCCCACCTCGTGCCAAGATCCAGTGATCTGACGCCGCGGCGGCGTCCGATCGCGCCTACATAAACCGAGGTTCAGCGATCTGACGCCGATTCGGCGTCACTGCGGCCCACCTCGCGCCGAGGTCCGGCGATCTG
>CAYFWA010000885.1:0-3072 GCA_964346625.1 uncultured Myxococcales bacterium | reverse complement strand
CACCCTCGCCCCTCGTCCCCACCCTCGATGGTTCCCGCTCCGCCCTCGCGTCGTTGGGTGCTCGCGGGTTGTCATCGGCTCCGACTTGGCGTAGGCCTGTACCCGCCATGATGGATGAAGGAAAGCTCATCGAGAAGCTGCGCCTGATCGAGGCGCTGTATGCCGGCGCCACCACCGAGGGCGAGAAGGTCGCGGCCGAGCGCGCCCGCGAGCGTATTCTCGAGCGGCTCAAGCACTGGGAGGAGCAGGATCCCCCCATCGAGTACCGGTTTTCCATGGCGGACATGTGGTCCCGCAAGGTCTTTTTGGCCCTGCTGCGGCGATACGGCATCCGCCCCTACCGCTACCACCGCCAGCGCTACACCACGGTGATGGCCAAGGTGTCCCAGAGCTTCGTCGACGAGACCCTGTGGCCCGAGTTCCAGGAGCTGTCGGACACCTTGCGCAGCTACCTGGCCGACGTGACCGACCGGGTGGTGCAGGAGGTGATCCACCAGGACAGCTCCGAGGCCGACGTGGTCGAAAAACAAGGCGCGCTGCCGGCCCCCGCCGCCGGGCCGGGCCCGCGCTCCGCTGGGCCCCGCCCCGGAGCCAGCGGGCCTGGCGCCGCAGCGGGCGCGAAGGGTTCCGGCGCCGCAGCGGGCGCGAAGGGTTCCGGCGCCGCAGCGAACGCGAAGGGTTCCGGCGCCGCAGCGGGCGCGAAGGGTTCCGGCGCCGCAGCGGGCGCGAAGGGGTCCCCCGGCGCTGATTCGAAGCGACGGAACAAAAACAACAAAAACAGGCGCAAGCGGAAAAAGAAACGTAGACGCCGCTGACCCGGTACCCAGGCGCGCGCGCACCGTCGACCCGCGCCCGCGTCGAGCCCGCCAGCCGCGGGAGGCCTCGGGGAGCGGGAGTCGGCGGCAGACCCGTTGAACGAGAGCCGTTGAACGTGGGCCAGGTAGGCGAGTACTGGCGCCGCGGGAGGCCTCGCGGAGCGGGAGCCCGCGCCGGAAGCGTTGAACGCGGAGGCGTTGAACGCGGAGGCGTTGAACGCGGAAGCGTTGAACGTGTGCCAGGCAGGCGAGCGCTGGCGCCGCCGAGGGGCCGGGTCGTGCTGGAGGTGGCACCGCGTCATGGGTACAATTGCCGCCATGGCCTTGATGCGACCCACCGAGCCCGTGTTCGAAGGGGGCGGTAGCCTCGGCGAGCGCCGGTTTTTCGAGGCGCTGCGCGATGAGCTGCCAGACGAGTGGACTGTCTACCATCAGCTCCCCTACTACGATCTGAGCCACGGCGCGCGGTGCGGGGAGATCGACTTTTTGCTGCTGCACCCCAGCCACGGGCTGCTGGTGGTGGAGTGCAAGGGAAGGGGCGTCGCCTACCGCCAGGGCGAGGGGCGGTGGTATCGGCAGGTGGACGGCGGCGACCCGGAGCCGCTCTCGGTGAGCCCGGTGCGCCAGGCCGAGCGCCAGGCCTATGATTTCGTACACTTTCTGGAAAGGCAGCTCCCCGCCCGCTTCCCCGCGTTCGAGCGGTTCCCCTTCGTGTTCGGCTACGCGGTCGCCTTCCCCCTCGCGGCAGGGTTTTCCACGCCCCACCCGCCGGATCTGCCCCCCGAGCTGGTGTTCACCGCGGACGACCGCAGTCACTTGGCCGAAAAGGCCGCGGACATCCTGGCCCGCCGCGCTGCCGGGCTGCGGCGCAAACCGCCGGGGCTGCCAAGGCGGGCCTTCAAGACTTTCCGCAAGCACGTGCTGCGGCCGAGCTTTCGCCTGTCGGCAGGCATCGGCGGACAGGTGGCCGACGATGACCAGACCTTCGTCCGGCTCACCGAGCTGCAGGCCCGCGTGGTCCACGGGCTGCTCGAAAACCCCGTGACGCGGGTGCGCGGTGGCGCGGGCACGGGCAAGACCGTCCTCGCCCTGGAGGCCGCCCGGACCCTGGCCGAGCGCGGCGACCGGGTGCTTTTGCTCTGCTACAACCGCTCGCTCGGCCAATACCTGCGGGAGCGCACCTCGCGCTGGGTCTTCGAGCGCGGCCACGTCACCGCGGCGCACTTCCACGGCCTGTGCGCCTGGTCGCACGAGCTCACCGGCCAACCCTTCGAGCCCCCGGGCAACGGACCGGGTGGCGACGCGTCCGCGGCCCCGGTCGTGGCCGAAGAGCGCAAACACTTCTGGAACGTCGAGGCGCCCCAGGTGCTGTGGCAGGCCATCGAGGCCCGGCGCATCGGGCCCTTCGACTCCATCGTGGTCGACGAGGGCCAGGACTTCGAATCCGACTGGTGGACCGTGATCCAGGACGCCCTCGCCTCACCCGACGAGCGACGAGACGCGGCAGGTATCCCAAGCCACCGCCCGAGCCCGAGCCCGAGCCCGAGCCTGAGCCCGAGCGCGACGACTGCGAGCCCGAGCCCGAGCCCGAGCCCGAGCGCGACGACCGCGAGCCCGAGCCCGAGCCCGAGCGCGACGACCGCGAGCCCGAGCCCGTCGAGCCCGACCCCGAGTGCCGCGCGGCTGATCGTCTTCCACGATCCGGCCCAGGACCTGTTCGGCCGTCAGGCCGCGCTGCCCGCGGGCGCGAGCTTCCGGCTGACCGACAACTTCCGAAACACCCAGCAGATTTCGGAGCTCATCAACCGCCTGGGCTTCGAGCCGCTGCTGCCGCACCCCATGTGCCCCGTCGGGCAGGCGCCCGTCATCCGCCCCCAGGGGAGCCCGTCGGAGACCCGCAAGGCGCTGGACTCGCTCATCCGACGCCTCACCGGCGTCGAGGGGTTCACCCCGGATCAGCTCACCCTGCTCACGCCCCGGACCCGCCCCCACTGCAGCCTCGCCGGTCTCGAGACGCTGGCCGATCACCCCCTGGCCTGCGACCCCCACGACCGGGCGGGCCAGCTCCTGCACTGCACCGTGGGCCGGTTCAAGGGCCTCGAGTCCGACGTGGTGATCCTGCTCGACATCGACCCCGGCCATGAGCGAAGCGGCTTCGAGGTCCGCTACTGCGGCGCCTCCCGGGCCAGGCACCTGCTGTACGTCTTCGTAAAAGGGAGCTGGGACGCGCGGTAGGGTCCGCCCCCCCCCCGCCCCC
>CAYFWA010000884.1:0-3100 GCA_964346625.1 uncultured Myxococcales bacterium | reverse complement strand
GCGAAGGCGTCGCGGCCGCGCGGCGGGCCGCCGCCCCCGCACGCGAAGGCGTCGCGGCGGAGGGCGAAGGCGTCGCGGCCGCGCGCCGCGCCGCCGTGGCGGTGCGGCGGGATCCTGCCTCGACGCGCCAGGCTGCCGGCGGCTGGGCCACGCCCTGGCTCACCGCGGGCCGGGCGGCCCTGGCGGATCTGAGCCTCGACGTGGCGGCGGCCCACCGCCGCTGGGTGCGCACCCTGGAGCAGATCGCGGCCGTGCGCGGGGGGCGGCGGCGCGCCCTGCGGCCGCCCGCGGGGCTCTCGCTCGAGCGGCTCGCCGCGCTGGCCGCCGAGCGCTTGCAGGAGCACCACGCCCACCGCCGGGCGCCGGCGTCCCGCCGCCTCCGAAACAGGCTGGCGCGGCTGGCCCGCGGGCCGGCGGCCACCCTGCCGGCCGCGGTCCGGGCCTCGTTGGCCCTGCAGCTCGCCCGGATCCACCGGCGGCGCGGCGCGGCGGCGCGCGCGCAGGCCTGGGAGCGGCGGGCGGGCTGCGTGGCCACCTACCGGGTCTCGCCGCGCTACGGGCGCTGGCCGCGCCTGGGCCTGACGCGCCCGTATCCCCCGAAGCGGCAGAAGCGGCTGCGCGGGAAGCGGCGCCGGGCCCTGGGCTGTCGGCTGACGCTGCGCAGCGCCGATGGCCAGGCCGGGGTGCGCTACGTCGAGGCCACGCTGGAGCGAAAACGGGCCGGAACCGCCACCTTGCAGCTCGCCTGGCAGGGGCCGCTGGTGGTCTGGATCAACGGCGAGGTGGTGCTCGACCCGCGCCAGGAGCCGGCCCCCCGCCCCGCGCTGCGGACCCTGAAGGTGACCCTGCGAGCCGGGACCAACCGGCTGCGGCTCAAGCTGCCGGTGTCGGCCTCGGCCAGCCGCCTGGCGGCGCGGTGGCTGCCGGCCGCGGTCTCCCCGGCCCGCCGGCCGGCGACGACGTCGTCGGAGCCGGCCTCGACGCTGCCGGCAGGGGCGCCGACGGCAGGGGGCGCCGCCGCCGGCGCGGCTGACCGCACGGCAAGAGAGTCCCCGACGAACGGGTCGCTGTATGCGCCCGTGCGGTGGCTGCTGCAGATTCAACGCAGCCTGCAGCGCGGGCTGCCCGACGCCGGGCGCGCCGCGGCCGAGAAGCTGGCCGAGGCCGCGCCGCGGTTTGCCTGGGGCCACCTGCTGATCGGGCGGCTGGAGCAGCGCGACCCGCTCGTGCCCCGCGACCTGCGGCGCAACCGGGCGCGGGCCGCCTACCGCCGGGGGCTCGAGCACCACGGCACGGCCATGCGGCTGCGGCTGCACCTGGCGTCGCTTTTGCGCGAGCAGTCCAAGCCCAAAAAGGCGCTGCAGCTCCTCGGGCGGGGGCCGGCGGCGAGCGACGGCGCCCGGCGGCTGCGGCGCCTGGCGCGGATCCGGCTCTATCAGGACCTGCGCTGGACGCCGCTGGCGACCCGGGAGGCGCTGGAGCTGGCGCGGGCGCACCCGCGGTGGCGCAGCGCCTGGCGCCTGGCTCACCGGCTGGCCAAGGACGATCACGGCGCGGTGCACCGGGTCCGCGCCGCGCGCCGCCTGCGCGAGCTGGACGCCACGGACCTGGCCTGGGCCCGGGTGCTGGCGCGCCAGGAGCAATACGCCAAAGCCCTCGCCGAGCTCGCGCGGGTGGCCCGGCTGACCACGGCCCGGCGCGTGGCCCCCCTCGAGGGCCGCTGGCTCGCCCGCGCCGGTCGCCCGGCAAAGGCCGAGCGCCTGCTGCGCACGCGCCTGGCGCGCGCCCGCTGGGACCCCGAGCGGCGGCTGCGGCTGGCGAACCTGCTCGCGGCCCGGGGACGCGAGGACGCGGCCCGGGAGCTTTTGCGCCAGGGCGCCCGTGAGCACCCCGAGCAGGCGGCGCTGGGCCGCGCGCTGGCAGCCTTGGGGGCGCCCGCGCCCCTGGAGCGGTTCCGGGCAGACGGCGACGCGGCCATCGAGCGCTACCGCGAGGCGGGCTGGGCCCCGGGCAAGCGCTCGGTGTACGTGCTGGATCGCACGGTGATCCGCGTGCTCCCCAGCGGCGCGCGCCGGGTGCTCACCCACCAGATCGTGCATGTGCGCAGCCGCAAGGCGGTGAGCCAACACGGCGAGGTGCGGCTGCCGGACGGGGCGCAGGTGCTGAGCCTGCGCACGCGCAAGCCCGACGGCTCCACCCGGGAGCCGGAGGACCCCGATGGTCGCGAGCGCGTGAGCCTGCCCGACCTCGACGTGGGCGACCTCATCGAGGTGGAGTACGTGACGGCCCGGCCTCGCAGCGCCGCCTGGCCCCGGGGGGGCTTTTACGGCAGCCGCTTCAGCTTCCGGTCGGTAACGGCCCACTTCTTTTTCTCCGAGCTCGTGGTGGTGACCCCCGCGGATCACCCCCTGCAGACGAGCCGCTGGGGAGCGGTGCCGACCCCGGTGGTGAAGCGGCGCGACGGGCTGCGGGTCACCCGCTACACGGCCCGCCGGCAGGCGCGCCTGGAGCCCGAGCCCCTGGCCGCCAACCTCACCGGGGCCCTGCCCGTGGTGCGGGTCGGGGCGCGGGTATCCTGGGGCGACTTCTTGCGGCAGCGCCAGGAGCTGCTGTGGGGCCTGGACACCGCCTCCCACGCCGTGCGTGAGCGCGCCCGGCGGCTGTGCCAGGGGGCCTCCCCGGCGGCGCGGGCCCGCGCCGTCTACGACTGGGTCCAGCAACACATCGAGCAGCGCGGCGGGCTGTACGTGTCGGCCAGCCACACCCTGGCGAGCCGGGCGGGCTCCCGGATCCAGCTTTTGCGCGCGCTGCTTTCGCGCTGCCGGGTGGGGCCGGTGCGGCTGCGCTTTTTGTGGCCGCGGCACCAGGAGTTCCCGCGGGCCGAGCTGCCCGCCTTCGCCGCCTACCAGCAGCCCGTGGTCCACCTGCGGCTCGACGGCCGGCCGGTGCACCTGGTGCCGCAGCTTCAGCAGGCGCCCTTTGGCTACCTGCCCCCGCTGCTCAACGGCTCGTGGGCCGTCACCCTGGAGCGTCCCGATGCGCCGCCCATCTGGCGGCAGGATCCGGTGATCATCGTCGGCCAGGCGACGGGACTGATCAT
>CAYFWA010000883.1:0-3101 GCA_964346625.1 uncultured Myxococcales bacterium | reverse complement strand
AGCAAATACTGAACAAGATTCCTGTAGAATGTCCGCTTTGCTTCATTGGGACCTGAAAATATGCCGTTTTCATTTATGAAAAGTTGGCAGTCGGGATCGGCGGCACGCGCGTCCTGAAACCACCGAACCATTACATCGTTACCGAGAATATCCGTAATATCATCGTTTTGATATGGCTCATTAACAACAACATCCCACTGGAATAGGCCCCGCCGGCGCGGGGGGGGCCCCTGCTGCTGACCGCCGGACTGCGCCCGCCGGGGCGGCGGTTGGGAGCGCCGCGGCGGGGGCCCGCCGGCGGCCTGCCCGGGCGGCGGCGGCGGCGGCCCACCGGCCTCGGCCGCGGCCTCGGAGCCGTCGTCGATGTGCAGGATGAAATCGCCGATGTAGATGCGATCCGACGGCTTGATCACCAGGGGGCTGGTGATCTTACGCCCGTTGACGTAGGTGCCGTTGGTGCTCTTGAGATCGACGATGATGAACTTGCCGTCCTTGACCACGATGCGGGAGTGTCGCTTCGACACGTTCCCCTTGGGCATGATGACGTCGTTGCCCTGTACGCGGCCGATGGTGACCTCGTTCTTGTCGAACTCGTACCGGCGCTGCTCACCACCTTTTTCGGTGACCACTACAGCGAACATTTCGCCTCCGGATGAAGCTGCGGTTGCGGAACGGACGGGGTCTGCGTCTGCGTCTGCGTCTGCGTCTGCGTCTGCGTCTGCGTCTGCGTCTGCGTCTGTGCCCGTGGGCGCCCCGCCCTCGCCCCGGCCGTCGTCTCCGCCGACCGGGTGATTTCAATCGGGCCTGATGAAACGCTCAAGTCGAACAAAGCTACCAACCAATCGAGCCTGTCAAACCAACCAATCAAACCAATCGAGCCTGTCAAACCAACCAACCAACCAATCAACCAACCAAACCAACCAAACCGATCGCGCTCGTTACATCGAACGCGCCAAGCAAGCCAGGAAAATCGAGCGAGCGTTCCGGACGTTCGATTCGCGTGGGCCGGAACCTCCCGTCGGCCGCCGCGGGGCTCCGGAAGACCCACCGCGCCGCCGGCGTCGCGCTCAGTCGAAGATCTCCCACTCGATCTTCTTTTTGAAGCGGTGGTAGCGCCGCTCCACCGCCTTGATGGTCCGCCGCACCCAGGGGTGCTGCGGGTTCACGATCCGCGGCGTGATCATGATCGCGAGCTGGGACTTCTCCCGCACGAACTCCCGGGACTTGAACAGCTCCCCGAGAATCGGGATGTGGCCCAGCAGCGGGATCTTGTCGGTGGACTTGCCCCCCCTGTTTTTGTACAGGCCGCTCAGAATCAGCGTAGAGCCCTCCTGCATGGTCACCGTGGTGTCCACGTAGCGCTTCTGAAAAGCCGGGTAGCCCCGTACCGCCTGGCTCCAGTCCGGCGCGGACACCTCGGCGTACAGCTTCGAGGTGACGAAGCCGCGGCTGTCGGCGATGGGCTGCACCTTCAGGATGACCCCGAACTCCTTGTACTCCACCTGACAGCCGTTGATGGTACAGGTGACGATGGGGATCTCGCCGCCCACCATGAACTTCGCCTTGCCCCCGGAGCCGCACACCAGCTTCGGCTTGGCCAGCAGCCGCGCGTAGCCGCGATTGAACAGCATGTTGAACTTGGCCGACATGGTCTCCTCGGGGGTCATCAGGTTCAACCGGATGTTGGTCCCCGACGAGGGCTTGATGGCGATGTCGCCCTGTAGCGCGCCCGTGGCCGTGAGGGCCGCCGGCAGCTCCAGGCCGAGCTTGATGTTGCTGCTCTCGAGCACCTCCACGAACTTCACGTCCACCAGCACCTGCCGCCCCTTGCCCACGGTGAGCAGGTTCATCACCTTGAGATCCAGGTTGTGGATGAGCTTCTTGACCTTCTCGGCCTCGGTCTTGGACCCCACCGCGCCCTCGAGGTACACCATGCCGCCGTAGAGGTTCGCCTTCACCGTGTTGAGCCCAGCGGCCTCCAGGGTCTTGTTGATCTCGGCCACCGCCGAGGGCTGGTAGCCGGCGAAGTTGATCACCTTCTTGCCGAACAGCCGCGCCGCCTTGGTCACCCGCCCGTAGTCCGACGCCGTGAGCGCCCGGCCGTCGATGATCACCTTGTCTCCGAACATCCGCGGGATGACCCCCTCCACCGGCCCCAGGAAGTCCTTGACTGCCTGCAAAAGCTCGCTGACCTGCTGCTTGGATACCCGGATCCGCACCTTGTAGACCCGCCCGTTCATCAGGGTGAAGTGGACCTCCGTGGTGCCCCCCGAGATGCCCACCACCGTGGCGCCCCGGGCCGAGTAGCGCACCACGTCCGCCACCCGCGGGTTGATCACGTGGACCTGCTTGACCTTGCGCGGGGTGGACACGTTCACCGACTGCCCCACCCCCACGTTGATGGTCTTGTTGGCCGCCCGGGCCGGAGCCGCGCCGCCAGCCAGCAGGCCGAGCGCCGTGACCAGCCCCAGCGCCAGTGCCACCGCCGCGGCCGGGATCCTCCCGACGGCCGGGATCGTCCTGATGGCCGGGGTCGTCCCGGCGGCCGGAATCCTCTTCACGTTCGCCTTGAACTTCGGGATCATCGTGGAGTCCGCCTTTGAAGTTGCCTTGCAAGCTGCCTCGCGAGCTGCCTTGCAAGCTGCCTCGCGAGCTGCCTTGCAAGCTGCCTCGCGAGCTGCCTTACAAGCTGCCTCGCGAGCTGCCTTACAAGCTGCCTCGCGAGCTGCCTTGCAAGCTGCCTCACGAGCTGCCTTGGGCGCCGCAATGGGCGCCGCCTCGGGCGCCGCCTCTGGATTCAGCCTCGGATTCACTCTCGGATTCACTCTCGGGTCCGCTGCCGGATGAATTCGGAAGAACGGATCGGAAGAACGGAAAGGAGCGCAGGTCCATATCGTTCCTTCGAATCCATGCAATGGCTGATAAAAGATACAGAAATCGGGAAGTAAGATCAAGCGGCTCCGGCGCCCCGGCGTCACCTTCGATTCCCCTTCTGCTTCCCTGTCCGCTTCGCCTTCGTTCCCCCTTCCGCGCCCCCTTTACTTCCCCCTTAGGGCTCGCGCAAGAATAACTTCGGCATTCGGCCGCCGATCCATCAATTC
>CAYFWA010000882.1:0-3106 GCA_964346625.1 uncultured Myxococcales bacterium | reverse complement strand
ATCCCCCCTGACCGTGGGGGATGGGACATCCCCCCTGACCGTGTACGGCCAGCCGCCAGGGGGACCGGGTTCTCATGGTCCTGTTGTTAGCATCAACCCCGAGTCCCCGCAATAAGTTAACCCACCGGGATTGTTGGCCCTACTTCGAAGAGGATCGCCGTGACCCGCCCGGATGGGACGCGTTTTCGGCGGAAGGCGGCTCGTCTTTCGCGAGGGGGGGTAAAACCTGCAGCGCCTCGCCCACGCGGCGAAAGCGCGTGCCGGTCTGATAGCGATCGGTGATCCGGCGAATCATCTTGCGGATCCGGCGGCCCCGCACTCCCTTGGCCGGCATCGGAATGCGTCGCCAGTGCCGGTACACGGGGGTGAGCCGCACCCGGCGGATGGAGCGCTGCGCGCCGCGCTTGACGAGCTTCAGGCTGGCCACTGCCGCGCGCTCGGAGCCCTTCATCTGGTAGTCGAAAAGGAAGTTGCCCAGCGAGTACAGCAGCACCGCCTCGCCCCGATGCACCACGGGCCGCAGCACGTGGGGGTGGTGCCCGACGAGCACGTCCACCCCGGCCCGCACGAGCTTGTCGACCAGGGTGCGATCGTAGCGCCCGATGGTCTGGTAGTACTCCACGCCGAAGTGCAGCGACAGCACGAAGAAGTCGTACTTTGCGCGCATGGCGGCGATACGCCGGGGCAGTTCCTCGTGGGCCCGGCGCCGCGATACGTAGGCCCAGTAGCCGTGGCGCTGGGTCACCGGGTAGTTGCGCAGCAGCGTGACGCCCAGCACGGCCACCTTCACGCCGCGCTTGACGTAGACGTAGGGCGTCCAGGCCGCCTGGGCGCTGCGGCCGGTGCCGGTGAACCCCAGCCCCCCGGCCGCCAGGTGGGTCAAGGTGTCGCGCACCCCCCGACCGCCCTGGTCGAAGCTGTGGTTGTTGGCCGTCACCGCCACGGTGAAGCCCGCCCGCGAGAGAAGCTTGGTCACCGCCGGATCCGCCCGGAAGGTCAGCCCCCGGTAGGGCTTGCGGTAGGCCTGGGCGCAGATCGGGGTCTCGAGGTTCAAAAGCGCGATGTCGTGGCCCGCGATGAGCCGGCGCACGTGCCGAAAGGGCCGCTTGCGCCCAAAGGCGTGGTAGCGGCCATCGGGATAGTAGCGGCCGAACATGACGTCCCCCACCGCCGCCAGGGAGATCACCGTCTGCTTGGAGGCCCCGTCGCGCGCCCCGCGCCGGGCCGCGCCGCGGCCGGGCGGGGTCGCGGGCGCAGGCGCAGGCGCAGCCGCGGCCGCAGCCGCGGCCGCGACGCGTCGCGCGGCGGCGGCCACCTCGTCGTCGGCGGCCGCGTTGGATATCGAGTCGTTTGCGCCGGCGGGCGCAGCTCGCACCCCGGCGGCGAGCCACGCCCCGAGAGCCACCAGCGCGCCGCAGGCCACCAGCGCGGTGACCCCGAGCAGCCCCCAGGCGACGTGCCCCCGCGCCGTGGAACGGGGACACCGTGGGCTCTTTGACCCTCCCGGTCGCATCATGGGAGGCCGTCGCGCATGGGAAGCCGTCGCATCATGGGAGGCCGTCGCGCATGGGAAGCTGTCGCATCATGGGAGGCTGCCGCTCACTCGGTGTCGATCTCGCAGCCGCCCTGCCCGTCGGGGTTGCCGCCGGCGTCGGCGCAGATCTCGGCCTGGCTGCGGGCCGTGGTCCAGATCTTGATGTCGTCCAAAAAGCCATCGTAGAAGGTTTCCAGCGTGGAGCTCTGGCTCTGCTGCAGGTGGCCCACGAACGTGCGGGCCGAGGCCTGGTCGGCCACCGGGCCGCTCTGTACCTGGGTCGCCGAGCCGGACTCCACTCCGTCGAGAAACACGCTGAGCTCGCCCACCTCGTAGACCGCGGCCACGTGGACCCACTGCCCCGCGGCGACGAACTCGGAGGACTCGGCGATGTGGTCGAAGCTCTCCACGGCGAAAAACGCCCGGAAGGACGTCACGCCGAGCACGTTGTCCGAGCCGGCGATGCCGAGGGCGTAGGCGAGGTCGTCCTCGGACACGGCGCGCGAGACGAGCATCCCCTCGCGGGAGGCCTGGCCGAGCTTGACCCAGACCTCGAGGGTGAGCGCGCTCATGCCGCCCATGTCCTGGCCGGCGCCGCAGTCGGCATAGGCGTCGGTGCCGTTGAAGGAAAACGCCTGGCCGATGAAGCCCGGGTAGTCACGCTCGAGCCCGCCCACCGCGGTGCAGCCGTTGCCCGACTCCGTGGAGTCCACCACCACGCCGCTGGCGCCCTCCATGCGATACCAGGCTAGCAGCCCCGAGGCGTCGTCGGTGCAGCTCTCGGGCTCCACCAGGCACGAGGCGCTGCAGGTGGTGGCGCCGTCGAGATAGCCGAGCTGGACGCAGGTGGGCAGCCCGTCGGTGCCGTCACACTCCTCGGGCGGCTCCTGCACGCCGTTGCCGCAGGAGCCCTCCCACTCGCACTGCAGCGAGCAGCCGTCGCCGTTGAGGCGGTTGCCGTCGTCGCACTGTTCGCCGGGCTCCACCACGCCGTTGCCGCAGTCGAACATCTGGGCGTCGGGCACCTGGGCGTCCACGGTGTTGTCGTTGCTCAACCCGTCGTCGTCGCCGCAGCCCCCCAGCGCCCCGGGCGCCGACAGCACGAGCGCCATGGCCAACGCCGGCGCGAGCCGGGTGAGGCGGGCACGGCGGGCACGGCGGGCACGGCGGGCACGGCAGGCACGGCGGGCACGGCAGGCACGGCGGGCACGGCGGGCACGGCGGGGCGTAGTGTGGACCGGGGATTTGTTACACATGGTTATGAACCTCCGTTGCGAGGAGGGGGACTCGAACCCCCACGGGAATTCCCACTGGAACCTAAATCCAGCGCGTCTACCAGTTCCGCCATCCTCGCGCGCCTGTCCGTATAGGGCGTCGTGGCCCGATTCGCAAGGATTATACACGCCCGGCTCGTTTTGGAAAAAACGGGCGGAGAAGCGACCGATGAAACGAGCGGGGGAGCGCGCGGCGAAGTGCGGGGAACAGCGCCCGGGGAAGCGCGCGAGAAAGTGAGCCGAACCCTTAGGCCCCGGTCACGAATAAGGTGTCCAGTTCAGGGCGCCGAGGCGCAAT
>CAYFWA010000881.1:0-3108 GCA_964346625.1 uncultured Myxococcales bacterium | reverse complement strand
GCCTCGACGCCCTGACTTGCAGACCTTATTTTGACCCGCTCCCTTAGGGCTCGCGGCTGCGCGCATAGCGCTCGAAGACCTGCCGGGACGTGAGCTCCGGGACGTAGCCGAAGTCCCGCTTGAGCCGGTCGTTGCCCAGCACCGGCCGGTAGCGGAGAAACCCCACCTGCTCCGGACCGTACTGCGACAGGCCCAGTCGGGAGAGCACCGCCAGGGACCGCTGCACCCAGGGCACGGGCAGCGCCACGAAGGGCTTGCCGAGCCGTCGGGCGATCTCGCGCAGGGTCACGGTGCCGTCGCCGGCCACGTTGTAGACGCCGGCGGCCTCCGTGTGGATCCCCCGCTCGAGGATCCGCACCAGATCCTGGTCCCAGATGAACACGAAGGGCGTCGCCGAGCCCTGCAGGCCCAGCACCACGGGCTTTTCGAACAGCGCCGTGATCTGGTTGCGCACCGTGTCGCCGAGGATGGTGCCCACCCGCAGGACGAGCTGCGAGAGCTCGGGGTGACGCTGGCGGGTGTCGGCGAGCAGCCGCTCCACCAGCCGCTTGTGGTCGGCGTAGGCAAACTCCTCGTTGCCCCGCAGGGGGCTGTCCTCGGTGAGATATCGGTCCTGATCCGCGTGGTAGCCGTAGGCCGCGCCGCTGGAGGTGACGATGAGCTTGCGCACCCCCCCCGCCAGGCAGGCCTCCACCAGGTTGCGGGTGCCCTCCACCTCCACCTCGCGCAGGAGCTCCCGGGTGTCCCCCGGCCGGGGGGTCACGATGGCGGCGAGGTGCACCACGGTGTCCACGCCGTGCTCCCGGATCACCCGGGCGACGTCCGGGGAGCGTACGTCCAGGGTGACATAGTGGGCCCCGGGCTCGCGCTGCGCGGGATCGGGCTCCCGCACGTCGGCGGCCACGATCACCTCGACGCCCCGCGGGCGCTGCACCAGGGCCCGGGTGAGCAGGCTGCCGAGGTAGCCGCAGGCGCCGGTGACGAGCACCGAGCGAGCGCGTGACGGGGCGTGGCCGGCCGGGGAAGCCTTCGCGTGGCGCCGGTCGGTCATTGATGGGGCTCCTCGTGCATGTCCTTGAAGGACTTGAGATCCGGCGCCCACATGTGCTTGACCGGATCCACGTCCACGTGCACCACCGCGCAGCGCCCCGCGTCCCGGGCCCGGCGCAAGGCCGGCTCCAGATCCGCGGGGCGGCTGACCCGCTCCCCGTGGGCGCCCATGGCGCGGGCCAGGGCGTCCCACTCGATCTCCCCCAGATCGGCGTTGATGGTCTCCTCGGGGGACAGCGACTTGAGAAAGAAGGTCTTGAGGGGCTTGAGGGCGAACTGCTGGTTCATCTTCACCATGCCCCACTGACGGTCGCAGAACACCACGTAGACCACCGGCAGCTCGTGGCGGATGGCGGTCTCGATCTCCTGGGGATGAAACCCCATGGCGCCGTCCCCGATGAGACAGCAGACCCGCCGATCGGGGAAGGCCACCGCCGCGCCGAGGGCCTGGGCCACCCCTGCCCCCAGCATCCCCATCTTCGCCGTGGTGATCAGGGTGCGGGGACGGCGGACCTCCAGATAGAAATTGCTCCACACCGAGGTGTTGCCCCCGTCGGTGACGAAGACGTCCTCGTCGTCGAACACCGCCCGGGCCGCGGCCACCACCCGCGCCGAGCCCACCGGCGTCTCGTCGTCGTCGAGCTTCTCGTCCAGCTCCTCGCGCCGCAGCCGGGCGTGGTCCTTGAGCTCCCCCAGGTGCGCGCGGCGCGCCGCGAGGTCCACCGGGGCGTGCCCCTCGCGAAGCTCGTCGAGCAGGGCCGCGAGGAAGGCCTTCACGTCCGCCTGCACCGGCAGGTCCGCCGGGCGGATGCTCCCCAGGTTCTCCGGATCCGTATCCACCTGGATGAGCTGCTGCTCGGCGGGGGGCGCCCAGTAGGGCGGCTTGCCCCACCAGTCGGTTTCCCCCAGGCGCGAGCCCAGCACCAGCACCAGGTCGGCGTCGTTGCGAGCCTTGCGCAGGGTCTCGAGGTAGAACATGGGCAGCGCGTGGGAATCGCGCTCGTCCACGCAGGGCCGACCGCCCCAGCTCGTGGAGATGGGCGCACCGAGCAGCGCGGCCAGCTCCCGCAGCTCGTTCTCGGCCTCCGCCCAAAGCACCCCCGAGCCCGCGTGAATCAGCGGCAGCCGGGCCTCGGTGAGCATCCGCGCCGCCCGCCGCACCTGGCCGGCGGTGGGCTCCACGGGATCCAGGGCCCGGTAGGTGGATGGCCCCCGGAACCAGGCCGGATCCGGCTCGTAGGTGGCGTTCATGATGTTCTCGGGGATCTCCACGTGCACCACGCCGGGCCGGCCCGTGAAGCAGAGCCGCAGGGCCCGCCGCATCACCTCGGCGATGCGATCGGCCGAAGGCACCGCGCAGGACCACTTGGCCATGGGGCGAATCACCGACACCTGGTCGAAGTACTGAAAGGTCCCGCCCCGGTCGGGATAGATGATGGGCACCCGCCGCGAGCTGGTGATGAGCAGCACCCGATTGCCCTCGGCGTTTTCCACCGCCACGCCGGGCAGCACATTGGCCACGCCGGGACCGTTGGAGGCCATGCAGACCCCGAGCTTGCCCGTGAGGCGCGCGTAGGTCCCGGCCATGTGCACCGTGCAGGTCTCGTGACGAGGGGTCACCAGCTCGATGGCGTTGGGCTCCAGGGTGCTGTAGAGCCCGAAGTAGGTGCCGTCGATGATGCCGAACACCTTGTCCACGCCCTCGGCGGCCAGCATCCGGCTCACGATCTCGCCGCCGCGCACCGGCTTGTCGTCCTGTTTCTTCTTCCGCGTCGCTGTCCGTGCCATGTGCTCTCTCCCTCGCGTGATCTTTGGGTGCTCTTCGTTTTTTTCATCGGCCCGAGCGGGTCGCGCCGATGATTTTGGGGTTGGTCTCTCCTGCCAGACGTGATAGAAGCTGTATCAGACTTTAACCGATCGGTCAAACCGTTCGGTTAAACCGAGTGGAGAATTTTTTGGCTCTGTCCGAATTTCTCAACGGGATTTGTTCCGCGCTGATGACATTTGACTGCTGGCGCGGCTCTGGCCGTTGTCCACAGTGCGGCGCGGCAAGGCCCC
>CAYFWA010000880.1:0-3115 GCA_964346625.1 uncultured Myxococcales bacterium | reverse complement strand
ACGCCCGGCGGGAGAACGACCGGCGGTACGACCGGGGAGACCGGGCCGGCGCGGCGGCGGCCGGGCTCGCCCCCGGCGGCCAAGGCCCGGCGCGGCGACGCGCGGCGCGCGCGGCCGGCGGTCTGGGCGCCCACCCAGCTCACCAACCGCGACCGGCTGCGCAAGCTGACCGCCCGGCAAAAGAAGCTGCTGGGGACCCAGGGCTTCTTTCTGGCCCCCCAGCCGAGCCCCAAGCCCGGCGAGCGGGCCACGCATCTTTTCCACGTCTACGAGCGCAACGACTACATCCGGTTCCCCAGCTTCGTGACGGTGGACCTGGCCATCGACGCCACCCACGCCTACTTCAACGCGGTGCTGCGGGAGGTGGAGGGCCAGCACCTGGTGCCCCGGCTCGAGGCCGCCCTGCGGGCGCTGCTGGGCGAGGCCGAGCAGGTGCGCCGCAAGGCGCGCGCGCCCCGGGCCCGGCGGGCCGCCACCCGGGCGGTGACCTACTGGGCCGTGGCCCTGCGGCTGCTGCAAAAGCCCGCACAGGGCGACGCGCCGGACGTGCCCACCCCCCGGCGTCCTCCCGGCGCGCCGCCGGCGGCCAGGCCGCGGCAGCCGGCGGTGAAGCTCACGCCGGTGCCGCGGGCCGTGCGGGGGAAGGTGGCCCGCGTGGTGCGCCGGGTGCAGGCCGCCCGCGGCCGGCTGCCCGCCGGGCTCCTGCGCGCCAAGCTGGATCTCACCCAGATGAAGCCCCGGGGGCACTACGGCCGCAACGGCGTGCTGCAGCGGTTTTTCCGCAGCATGAGCTGGCTGGGCATGGCCCGCTTCCCCGTCAAGGGCCCCAAGCGCGACGTGGCGGGCGTCGCCCTGCTCGCCCGCGGCTACCTGGGGACCCAGGCCGGCCGCCGGGCCCTGGAGCAGGTCAAGACGGTCACCACCTTCTTCGCCGGGGGCCCGGACGCGGCGGACCTGGGCGCGGCGGCGCGGCTGCTTTCCCAGGTGCTGCCCGGCGCGCGGCGCGCCGGCGCGGACCGGCTGCTGCAGCCGAAGCTGCTTTTGCGCTACGGCAAGAAGCTGGCCGCCCTGCCGCCGCCGCGGATCCGATCGAGCGCCAGCTCCGCCAACGAGCCGCCGCAGGTGCGGGTCATGGGCCGCCGGGCCTTCGAGGACAACGTGGCCCTGCAGCACCTCATCGGCGCCCTCGACGGCCTCGCGATGCGGGGACGCAGCCGTCGCGGCAGTCGCGGCAGTCGCGCAGGTCGCGCAGGTCGCGCAGGTCGCGCAGGTCGCGCAGGTCGCCCGGGTCGTCGGGGGGCCAAGGGCCACGGCCGCTCCCCCGCCATGGTCCGCGCCCCCGGCGCCCTGGGCAGCGCCGCCCTGCTGGGCTCGGATCTGGCCAAGTCGCTCATCGTCCGGCCGGGGCCCGGGTTTGCCCATCCGGCGCTCGGCCGCGCCATCGATCAGGGCCGCGGTCACATCGCCAAGCTGCCCGCCACGCGCTGGCACCAGGACGCCTACCACGGCACGCTGCACGCCCTGCGGGCGCTTCTACCCGTGCCCCCCGACTCGGCGCCGCGCCTGATCAAGACCCCGGCCTGGCGGCGGCGGGCCCTGCAGGCCTTCGCCGGGGGGTGGGCCGAGCTGCGCCACGACACGATCTTGTACGGCGAGCAGTCCGGCGCCGAGTGCGACGCCCCGGATCCGCCCGCGCCGCCGGCCTGGGTGGAGCCCGTGCCCGAGGTCTACGACCGGCTGGCCAAGATGGTGGGGGCGCTGGACAAGCGGCTGCGGGCCGCGGGCGTGGCGGTGAAGGCGCGCCCCGCGGGGGGCAACCCCTACGCCCGACCGCTTTCGGCCAAGACCAAGCAGGCGGTGAAGCTGCTCACCTTCCTGCGGAACGTGGCCCGGGCCGAGCGCAAGGGCCTGGCCCTCACCCCCAAGCAGCGCAAGCGCATCACGCTCATCGGGGGCGAGGTGGAGTGGCTGCTCATCTCCCTGGCCAACACCGACCTGCTGGCCCGGCGGGACCAGGACATGGCGGTGGTGGCGGACGTGTTCACCTGGCGCTCGATGGGCAAGGCCGTGGAGGTAGCCGTGGCGCACCCGGATTTGATCTACGCCATCATCCCCGGCCCCACAGGGCCGGTGCTGGCCCGCGGCGCGGTGATGAGCTACCGCGAGTTCCTGCAGCCGGTCACCGACCGGCTCACCGACGAAAAGTGGCGCAAGCGATTGGCCGCGGGCAAGGCGCCCGCACGCCCGGCCTGGGTCGAGCCGCTTTACGCCGAGCCCGTGCCCTACCTCAAGGTCGACGGCCGGGGCGTGTCGCGCTGCGGCCCGTCGTCGGGCGCCGGCCTGAAGCTGTGAGCCGCGGCCACCGCGACCACCGTGACCACCGTGGCTTCGGAGGCGCGGCCCTGGCGCTGTCCGGCGTCCTCGCGCTGAGCAGCGTCACGCTCGCGGTTGGGTGCACCCGCATCGACAACCGTGAGGTGGCGCGCTCCGCGCGGCCCTCCGCCCCGACGCGTCCTGCGGCC
Organism: uncultured Myxococcales bacterium; assembly: GCA_964346625.1. GTDB lineage: Bacteria > Myxococcota_A > Polyangia > HGW-17 > JAJRWW01 > CAYFWA01. The sequence goes on along the minus strand of CAYFWA010000880.1, from coordinate 593 downwards.
ACGATGACCCGGCGCGAGCCCCGCCGCGTGGCCCGCCGCGTGGCCCGCCGCGTGGCCCCAAAGGGGAAGCGAGACGAGGTGACCGTGATCCTGGGCGGGGACGTGCTGCTGGGCTGCGGTGTGGCGCGTCGCGCGCGACCTGCGCGCCCGGCGCGGGGAGCCAAAGGAGCGGGCAGCGGGGCGTCGGCCACCGGCCAGACCCGCTGGTCGGACCTGCTCGCCGGGGTGGCCCCGGTGCTGCGGCGGGCCGACCTGGCTATCGTGAACCTGGAGTCGCCCCTGGTGCCCGCGAGCCAGTGCCTGCCCGGCGGCACCGTGGCGCGCCCGCGCCTGTGCGGCGACCCCCGCGGCGTGGCCGCCCTGCGCGCCGCGGGCGTGGACGCGGTGACCCTGGCCAACAACCACGCCCTGGACGCCGGCCCCGCCGGGCTGCGCCACACCGCGCGCCGGCTGCGAAAGGCGGGCATCGTCCCGTTGGGGCTGGAGGCCGCCCGGCGAGGCACGCCCCGGGCCGAGCGGCTGGGGCCCCTCACCGTGGTGGCGGTGAGCCTGACGGTGGCCGCCCACCCCCCCGGCGCCCGCGTCCCGCTGCC
>CAYFWA010000879.1:680-3116 GCA_964346625.1 uncultured Myxococcales bacterium | reverse complement strand
CCCCGCCATGGAGGCCCGCAGCAGACGGAATTGAGCTCGGGCCCAAGGATGAAGGTGGGTGTCGCTGGGAGGAGAAACGGGTTGCGCGTTTAAGACTATAAATACGATGGAACAAGGGATTTTTGTGCTGGCGCTTCGGTTTGGAACGAGGTAAACGGTCAGCGGGTACGCACGACTCGCTGGACTACCCGCGCGGAGGTCTCCTTGAGCTCGCATTCGAATTCCAACGAGCACGCTGGCTGCATCCCCTTTCCGTCGCCCAACGGGACGCAACTGGCGCCCGTGGTGGACGCGCTTTGTCAGATGTCCGCGCCCGTCCGGCGGATCAAGCGCACCGCGCGCGATCAACCGCTCCCCTCGCGCGACGCGGTGATCGAGTCCGTGGAGATGCTGCGCAGCGTGCTGTTCCCCGGCTACTTCGGGACCACGGAGCTGACCGCCGACACCATCCGCTTCCACGTCGGCAGCACCCTGGATCGGGCCCTGCGGATCCTCATGGAGCAGGTGCGGCGCGGGATCTGCTTTTCGCGGGAGCACGAGCAGCGTTGTCTGGAGTGCGTCGGGCGGTCCGAGGAGGTCATCCGCCGTTTCGCCGAGAATCTCCCCGCGGTCCGCCGGCTGCTGTCCACCGACGCGGAGGCGGCCTACGAGGGCGATCCCGCGGCCACCGATCCGGACGAGGCGGTGTTCTGCTATCCCGGGCTCTTGGCCATCACCAGCTACCGCCTGGCGCACCTGTTCTATCGGGAGGGCGTGCCCCTGCTGCCCCGGATCATCACCGAGCACGCCCACTCCACCACGGGGATCGACATCCACCCCGGCGCGCGGGTGGGCGAGAGCTTCTTCATCGACCATGGCACCGGCGTGGTGATCGGCGAGACCACGGTGATCGGGGACCGCGTCCGGATCTACCAGGGGGTGACCCTGGGGGCGCGGAGCTTTCCCCTGGACGAAGAGGGCAAGCCCATCAAGAGCAAGCCTCGCCACCCCCTGGTGGAGGACGAGGTGATCATCTACTCCGGGGCCACGATCCTCGGGCGGGTCACCCTGGGGCGCGGCGCGGTGGTCGGCGGCAACGTCTGGGTGACCCAGGACGTGCCGCCGGGGGCGCTGATCACGCAGGCGCGGAGCCGTGAGGATCACTTCGTGGACGGGGCGGGGATCTAGCGAGCCCACCATGGCTGCGACGAAACGCGGACACCCTGGGCGGGAGCGGGTGCTCGTGGCCATGAGCGGGGGAGTGGACTCCGCGGTGGCGGCGGCCCTGCTCCAGGAGGAGGGCTTCGAGGTCATCGGCGTGACCCTGCGGCTGGGCGCGGATCCGTCGACCTCCTGTTGCGACCTCGGATCGCTGGACTCCGCGCGGGCGGCGGCCGCGCGGCTCGGCATCGAGCACCAGGTCTGGGAGGCCGCGGACCGGTTCGAGGCCGCGGTGCTGCGTCCCACTTGGGAAGAGTATGCCCGGGGTCGGACGCCCAACCCCTGCATCTGGTGCAACGAGGCGCTCAAGTTCCGGCTGCTCCTCGAGGAGGCGGATCGTCAAGTGGCGCGCTGGATCGCCACCGGGCACTACGCCCGGATCCAGCACGCAGACGCCTCGGCGACGTCCCCGACGCCCCCGACGTCCCCGACGTCCCCGACGTCTCCGCATCTCAGGCGGGGCAGGGACCTTGGCAAGGATCAGAGCTACTTCTTGTACCGGCTGACCGGCGCCCAGCTCGCCCGCTGCCGATTTCCCCTGGGCGCGCTCACCAAGGCCCGGGTGCGGGAGCACGCGCAGCGGCTGGCGCTGCCCTGCGCCCACCGCGCCGAGAGCCAGGACGCCTGCCTCGTGGCCGCGGAGGGGGGCTTCGCCGAGGCGCTGCGCCAGCGGCTCGGCGCTCCGGCGCGCCCGGGAGAGCTCCGGGATCCGGCGGGCCGGACCCTGGGGCACCACCAGGGCGTGCACAACTTCACCCTGGGCCAGCGGCGGGGCACGGGGGTCGCTACGGGTGGCCGCGCCTACGTCTCGGCCATCGACGCGGAGCAGGCTACGGTGACCCTGTCCTCCGCGCCGCGGGACCTGCTGTCGATCGGGCTCACGGTGCGCCGGCCCCATTGGCTCCCGGAGGCTCGCCCGCCCCTCGCGCAAGAGCTGGCGGTCCAGCTTCAGGTTCGCTATCGAAGCCCCCCCGTGGCGGCCACGGCCACGGTCACGCCCGAGGGCGCCCTGCGGCTCCGCTTTTCCGAGCCCCAGCGCGCGGTCACCCCCGGCCAGGCCGCGGTGCTCTACCAGGGAGATCGCCTGCTGGGCGGAGGCCCCATCGACGAGTGCGTCCCGGTGCCTCCGCTGTGACGGAGGCGCGCCGCCGCCAACGGGCCCGCGCCGCCGCCAACGGGCACGCGCCGCCGCCAACGGGCACGCGCCGCCGCCAACGGGCACGCGCCGCCGCCAAC
>CAYFWA010000879.1:0-580 GCA_964346625.1 uncultured Myxococcales bacterium | reverse complement strand
GGGCCCGCGCCGCCCGATGGGGCGATGGGGAGGCAAGCCGGGCGGTGCTCACGCCACCACGAGATAGTGCCGCTGCTCCTCGAGCCCGAGGGTGGTGAGGTGGTCCCGGATCTCCTGCCGAGCGCCCCGGGCGCCCACGCCCACCAGCAAAAAAGGCCACTCCCGCGTCGACCACCAGGCGGGAAGGTCAGCGGGGGGGATGACCCGCGCCCCGTGGATGGTCTTGTGCAGCTTGCGGGGATGCAGATCCACCACCGCCGGGACCCGGACGCCATGGTCCGGCAGCTCCCGCAGCCAGGGCTTGCCCACCCGACCGGCTCCCCAGAAGAGCACCTCGGTGCGCTTGCCCAGCGGGCCGCGGGGACCCACGAGATGGACGAGCTTGCAGCGGCGCAGCGCCTGCTGGGAGTAGCGGTGATCGTTGCGGCTGATGCGGGTCTGATCGTCGCGCACCGCCACCAGGACCTCCGGGGTCTTGACCACCGGGACGCCCCGCTGCATGAGCCGCAGCCACAGATCGTAGTCCTCGGCAAACGAGAGGTCGCGATATCCGTAGATCCCGCCCCCGCCGCCCCCGGCT
>CAYFWA010000878.1:2264-3118 GCA_964346625.1 uncultured Myxococcales bacterium | reverse complement strand
GGATCCCTGGCTGGATCCCTGGCTGGATCCCTGGCTGGATCCCCGACCGGATCCCAGGATGAATCCGTGATTGGATCCGCAGCCAGATCCAATGACGAAGCCACTGCTTGCGCGCGTCGCTTGCGTCCCAGCAAGAGACACGTCCGCACGTCCGCCCCCTGATCCGCAAACAGATCGGTGGGGCACAGGATGAGCTCCCGTAGCTCCAGGGACGCCAGGATCCGTCGTCGCAGCGGCTCGTGCGCCCGCGCGGTGAGAAACGAATCCAGGGTGAGCCAGGCGAGCTGGGCGCCGGGGCGCGCCAGTTCGAGGGTGGCCGCCAGGAACAGGGCGTAGAGGTTGTAGGCCCCCATGTCCGGAAACAGCCGACGAAGCGTCGCCTTGTGCTGGCGGATATAGACCCCTTCATGGCAGTTGTACGGAGGGTTCACCACGTAGGCGTCGTAGGGCAGCGCTGGGCCGCCGCGCGCCCGCCAGCCCTGATAGAACGCCAGGAAGTCCTGGCGCTCGAACCGGATCCCCTCCGGGCGGGGGTGCTCCACCACGTCCATGCCGTGCAGATCCAGCCCGAGCCCGCACAGCGGGCGCAAAAAGGCGCCATCGCCCACGCAGGGGTCGAGCACCCGCCGAAGATCCGGATCGGCGCGGCGCAGCCGGTGGGCGACGTAGTCCGCGACGAAGGCCGGGGTCCGGTAAAAGCCCGCCTCCCGCCGATCCGAGCCGTCCGGGGCCGGCACCAGCTTCGGGTGACGTCCCACGCGCTCCCCCTACTCGTCACGCGAGGGCCGGGATCGCGCGGCGCTCTCGGCCGAGACCGCCCCGGGCTCGGCGTCTCCCTCGCCCTGCTCCGCCAC
>CAYFWA010000878.1:0-2164 GCA_964346625.1 uncultured Myxococcales bacterium | reverse complement strand
CCCCTCGTCGCAAGGGGCCGTCTCGGCCCCGGCGCTCCCGTCGCCCTGCCCCGCCACCCCCTCGTCGCAAGGGGCCGTCTCGGCCCCGGCGCTCCCGTCGCCCTGCCCCGCCGCTACTCCATCGGAAGAAGCCGTTTCGTCCGTGGCCTCGGACGGTGCCTCTCCGCGGGTAGCGGGGACATTGGCACTGGCATTGGCGTTGGTGTCGGGATACAGCTCGGCCAGGCAATCGGGGCACAGGCCGTGGCTGAACTCCGCGCTGGAGTGCTGAGCGATGTAGGTCTCCACCTGCATCCAGTAGCCGTCGTCCTTGCGCACCTTCTTGCAGCTCGCGCAGATGGGGATGATGCCGCGCAGCGCGCCGATCTCGTCGAGCGCCCGGTTGAGCTTCTCGATGAGCCGTTCGCGCTCCTGTTCCACGCGCTTGCGCCGGGTAATGTCCACCATCGCGGCCTGCACCGCGGGTGCCCCTTCCACCCGGATGGGGGAGACGAAGGCCTCGATCCAGCGCAGCTCCCCGTCGGGCCGGCGTACCCGGAAGGTCGTGTACTGCGGCGCCGCCAGCCCACTGAGCAGGGCCCGGTAGTCCTCCAGCACCCGCTCGGCGTCGGCCGGGTGAAACAGCTCGCTCAGCTCCCGCGGGGACATGTCCAGCAGGGTGTCCGCGTCCCGCGCCAAGAAGCGCTCCAGGGCGGGGTTTACGAACAGCAGCCGGGGCGGCGCCTCCGCGGCGATGAGCAGCCCCTGCAGCGAGTTGTCCACCAGGGCCCGGTACTTGGCCTCGCTCTCGCGCAGAGCCTCCTCGACCTCCTTGTGCTCCCGCAGGATCTCATCCAGGTCTACGCTGGACTTGGTGAACTCCTCGGTGAGGCGCTTTCGGTCCACCGCCACGTGCGACTGCGGCACCCAGCCGTGCTCCCCGCCCTCGTTGCGACACCAAAGCCAGCCCGACTCGTCGTCGAGCACCGTGAGCCGCTCGCCGACCCCCACCGTGAGCTCGGCGCCGTCGTAGGCAGACCGCATCACGGCCCGCTGGCCGCTTCGATCCACCCGGGCCTCCGGGACCCAGCCCGCGGCCCCCCCCGCCGCCTCGTCCACGCACCAGATCCAGCCCGGGAAGTCCACATCCCGCCGCCGCACCACCAGCGCGTCCCCCACCTCCACCTGCAAGCCGCGGGGATGGGCCGCCTGGTAATCCCGGATCACGGTGCCGCCATGGATCGCCATCACGGCACAATGGCACGAGGGGACGCCCAGTTCAATTGGTTCGATTGCCATTGAGATCCGTCTCTTCATCGTCGCAATTGGTCGGGATCCACGATAGATTGCGATACTGTGGTCGCCAGGAAACCGCCAGGTTGCGCGACGGCTCGGCAACGCGTCCGCGCGCCCTGGTCTGACTCGAGTCTGAGCGGCCTGGCGAGGGTGTTTCCCATGGGATGCGCAACGCTCGGAATCACGGTGGTGATGCTGCTGGTCCTGTACTCCCTCGTGAAGGCGTTCAGCAACGCGGGGCTGGGCACGGGCCCGTCGTCGGGCACCTCTACCTCTGGCGCCGGCTCGAGCTCCTCGGACGGCGGGAAGGCCGTGTGGGGGACGGACCCGGTCTCCGGGCGGCGCATCAAGGTGGAGCTCAAGGGCGGCGACCAGTGGCAGTGGGCGAGCCTGCAGATCCCCATGGCGCACGAGATGCCTCCGGGCCTGATCGTGGGTGTGCGCCCCACGCCGCAGGTCCCCCTGAACCAGGGCGCCATGGACGAGGGCGCCTTCTACGCCATCGCCGACGCGGTGGGCAAGAACCCGAAGGCGATCGTGGACTGGGCCACCCCGTCGCGGCGCCGCGCCGTGCTGCAGGCCTGGTGGAAGCTGCGCCAGGGGTTTCAGCTCCGCGGCTCCACCATCCTCGCCAACGTGCCGGTGGAAAACGGCCAGGACCCCCGCATCCGCCAGGCGGTGGAGATCCTCTCGGTCATGGGCCGGGAGCTGGCGAGCGCGCCCGCGGCCCGGCGCGCTCGGGACGAGCGGCCACATCCAGCGTCCCCAACCACGCCGGCGGCTCCGCCCCCGTCTTCGCCCCCTCCCGCACCGACAACCACGGCACCTCCGGAGGCGCCCGAGCACCCCGCGCCGACTCCCACGCCGGGGGCCGCGCCGGCGCCCGCGC
>CAYFWA010000877.1:0-3119 GCA_964346625.1 uncultured Myxococcales bacterium | reverse complement strand
AGAATTGATGGATCGGCGGCCGAATGCCGAAGTTATTCTTGCGCGAGCCCTTACGGGTATTCCTCTTTTTGACCTCGAGCAGCGACGACACGAAACCGCCTCCTTGGAGGGCTTCGAGAATCGCGCGATCGTCATCGCCCTCGGTAAAGACGGATATCCTTCGTTCAGACAGGGGCGTCGATTTGTCAGACATACAGGTCCAGCTTTCGGACATCCGTCCCCGCATCGCCCAGCGAGCGCACCGTATCCGCCTCCAGCTTGCGCGCGGTCAAGCCCCCCTCCTCGAGCATCAGGTGAAACAGGGAGCAATCGATTTCCGCTTCGGCGGCGCTCTGTACAAAGGCGCTGACGCACTCGAGGCTATGTGTGGTAATGAGGAGCTGAATGCGCCGTTCCTTGCAGATTTCGATCGTCGTATTTGCGAACCTCTCCAACGAGCCCGGGTGCTGGTGTACCTCAGGCTCTTCGATGACGAATAACGTTTCCTCGAGTAGGGGCAGCAGCATCAGGCAGCGCAACGCGGTCCGCGTACCATCACCCAGGCTGTCTAAGGGAACGCTGTATTGGTCGAACAGCAGCCAAAGGTCTCCCTTCGGTAGCTGCTGAATCCCCTCCAAATCCGGCAGGTCATAGATCCGGGCCAAGGCCCGTGTGAGCGTCTTGTCTGCCCGCGTGAGCAGCAACCGCTCCCAGAGGTTGCGATCCCCTTCCCGCTCCCGAACCATGTACGGTAAAAACGCAGTGACCTGTGGTGCCATCTTCACGAAGGCATGTCCGTCGGGGCTCTCGTGTTTCTCGCTCTCGCCCCTGATGAAATACCTGGCTTCGAGTCTCCCATCACCGAGCACCACCTCGATGTCGTGTGTACTTTCGCCTCGGTACCACAGATGGCTTTGGAGCTGGTTGGATGCGTTGCCTTCTTTTCGGTTGAACCTCCAGAAAGAGCTTCGCGGCCTCCCGATTGAATCCTCCTTTTTTCCGCCAGGCATAGACATCCTGGAGGCGGCACGCACGATTGCCTCCGCAACGGTCGATTTGCCCGAGTTGTTTCGACCGACCAGGATGTTCACATGGGCGAGTCCCTGAATCTCGCCTCGCCGGATACCCCGAAACCTTGATATTTTTACAGAATCTAGACGCTTCATGCCGCAAACGATAGCACGCCCCCACGGGAAACTAAATACTGCAACCCCGTGCGACGCCGGACAGCTCCGCAACCTGGTGCGATGTCGGACAACTCCGTGGCCCCGTGCGATGCCGGACAACGGGGTCCTGGTCGACTGGCTCGGGCCAACCTGCCACCGAAGCCCGCTCCGTGCCGTTCAAGGGGATTTCCCATCCTCCCTGACCGGGGCCGTCAAGGCGAGATCTGGATCCGGTGACGGGCGATGATGCGGGTGTTGCCGTCGCCGTCGGTGGCCTGGACCTCGAGCAGGTGGGGACAGGCGGTGAGGGTCTGGGTGTCCAGGGTGCCTGCGTAGCCCACCGCGTCGCCGGCGGCGCCGCAGCCCGGGTAGCCCGGCCACACCAGGCACACGTCGGGGCGGCTGGTGCCGTAGGTGAGCGGCACCGTGGTGGCGCCGTCGATGATCAGCTCCACGGCGGTGACGCCCTTGTTGTCGAGGGCCCAGCCGTGAACGTTGACCACGCCCGAGACCGTGGCGTCGGGGGCGGGGGCGTCGAGCACGCCGAAGGGGGGCAGGTGCTGGTCGAGCCACTGGGCCTCGGCGGTGACCGTGGCCAGGCTCCCCAGGATGAGATAGGAGCGCGCCCGGACGGTGCCGGCGGGAGGAAGGCCGAAGGAAAACACCGGGCGGAAGTTGTTGAAGGGCAGCGAGCGGAGCTGCCAGCCCTGCCACTGGGTGAGCCCGTTCTCGGTGGCCAAGGCGACCCCGTAGTCCAGGTTGTCGTTCTGCATGGTCACCCAGCCGCCGGCGCTGGCGAAATTCTCGTAATAGAAGCCGTCGTTGCCCGGCGTGTCGATGGTGATCTCGGTGCCGGCGGAGTCGAACAGGCGCCATAGATCCGGTCCCACGGTGCCGTTGGCCGTGTAGACGGTGGGAAACTCCTGGCCGGTGGGGGCGTGGTCCAGCGAGCCGAGGTTCATCACCGTGTACGCGAGCTCCACCACGTGCGCCCGCACGAAGCGCAGGCGCTGGATCACCCGCACGTCCGAGGGTCGCACGCTGAGGGTCGGGTCGCCGCAGGCCGCGTCCGAGCAGTCCTGCCGGTCCCAGTTGGGGTTCCAGAAAAGCGGCACCGTGGTCACCGTGATGGCGCCGTCGGACAGATCCACGCTCTCGGTGCCCGAACCGTTGTTGCACCGGTTGCCACCCTGCACCGGGTTCCACCCGAGGTAGGTGATGGAGATCGGGCAGGAGCTGGGGGTGCTCTGGCACGAGGCGTTCCAGGCGCAGTTCTGCATGTGACGATCCGGATCGTAGAAGGCCACCTGCACCTCGCGGCCGGTGTCGTTGGCGTCGATGGCGTTGGTCCCGTTGATGCCGGGGTTGCCGTCGTCCATGCCGAAAAACACGATGGTGCCGCCCCACTCCCGGCGGGTGCCCACCTTCAGGGCGTGGCTCTGGCTGTACACGTAGTCGTCGGTGAAGCCCCCCGCGGTGACCGTCTCGAAGGGCCCGGCCGGGGACTGTCCCGCAAGCGGTGCCAGCGGCACCGGATCCGGCGCTGGCACCGCCGGGCACGTGCCGATGCACGCGGCCGCCGCAGCGCAGTCCAGATCGTCGCAGTCGACCTGGCCGTCCCCGTCGTTGTCCTGCTGGTCCTCGCAGCAGGACTCCCGGCCCACGCACACGCCCTGTTCGCAGGTGTCCTGCGCCGTGCAACCGTCTCCATCGTCGCAGCCCGCAGAGTTGTGGGTCCAAAAGCAGTGCCCATCGGCGTCGCAGCCGTCGTCGGTGCACGGATCCTGATCGTCACAGTCCGCGGGCCCCTGACACGGCGTCCCCTGCGCGTCCGGCTCGTCCCCGGCGTCGGCGGCCTCACCCGCGTCGCCCGCGGAGCCACCGTCCCCCCCGCCCCCGTCCGGAGGCGCGCCATCGGTGAGCGCGCCGTCCACGCCCACCGCCCCATCCCCGGAGGGCTCGTCCGCCGTGGGA
>CAYFWA010000876.1:0-3127 GCA_964346625.1 uncultured Myxococcales bacterium | reverse complement strand
TGGGCGCGCTGGGCGCGCTGGGCGCGCTGGGCGCGCTGGGCGTGCTGGGCGGCCTGGCCGCCTCCCTGGTGCCGGCGGCCCCCGCGGCCGCCGCGCCCGCGCGCCGCGCGCCGCAAGCGCGCCCACGTCTGTACGTCCAGCTCTCGGCCGTCAAGGCGGACCAGCCCGCGCTCGCCGCCCACCAGGCCCGGCTGCACGCCGCCCTGAAAGACGCCCTGGCCAACGAGCCCCTCATCGTGACCGCCCAGGGGCTCGCGCTCGAGCGCTCCACCCCGAAACGGCTGCGCCGCGCGCTGCGGCGGCGCCGGCTGCGCGGCTACGCCCTGGAAATCACCCTCGAGCGCCTCACGCATCGCGTGCGCGAGGGCGCGCCACGCCGGCTACAGGCCGTGGCCCGGCTGTCGGTGACCCTGCGGCGCTTGCGCCGGCGCGCCCGCCCCCGCCCCCTCGGAACGGACCCGATCCGCGGCCAGGTGTCGGTGCCGGTCTCGGTGGTGCTGCGCGCCGAGGTGCTCGCCATCCGACGGGCCGCCCTGCAGGCCGCCGCGCGCCAGGCCGTCACGGTCCTGCTGCGACAGACCCTGCCCAGGCGGCTGCTCCCCGAGCGGCTGCGCCCGCGACCGCGTCCCCGCGCCCGACCGCGGGCGCGCCGCGCGCAGGCGCGGCGGCGCGGCGGCGCGGCGCAGGACGGCGGAGGGCCCATCGGGTCCCTTGGCTCCGTCCGCGTCGTCGGCATCGTCCGGGGCGCCGGGTCCGTCCGGCGGCCCGGTGGGCTTCACCGGCTTTTTGGGCGCGCCCCGCTCCAGGTAGCGCCGCACCATCTTGTACTCGAAAAAGGCCATCATCTCCGAGTCCACGATGCGCTGCCAGAGCCGTTGCGCCGCGGCGGTCCGGCCCTGCCGCACCAGCGCCATGGAGTGGTAGAAGTCGAGCTCGGCGCGGTGCCCCTTGGTCTTGGCCTTGGGCAGAAGCTGGGCGTAGCTCACCTCCCCGCGCATGAAGCGCGCGAGCTGGTGATACCAGCGCTCGCCCTTCAGGTGCTTGAGAAACACCTGGGCCAGCATCAGGCGGTCCGGGTCCACGCCGGCGCGGCGGCCCAGATCCAGGATCCAGAAGGTGCAATAGGCCTTGAGGTATTGGCTGATCTCGTCGCGGGCCAGGGCGCGGTGGTAGGCGTCGAGCGCCTCGTCGAAGTAGCCCCGCATCACCAGAAACGAGATGACGTCCACGTAGGTGGAGGCCCGCTCGGGCGCCTGGTCTAGCGCGGCGTAAAACGACTGCAGGGCGATCCGCTTGCGACCGAGCTGCCAAAAGAGCCAGCCCGCTTGCACCAGGATCTCGGCCCGCAGCTTCGCGCTTTGGAAGTTGGCGATGAGCAGCTTGCCCACGTGCAGGGCGCGCCGGCGCAGCAGGGACGCCGAGGCGAGCTCGGTCTTGGCGGCGCGCTGCAGCTTCACCCGCGTGGCGTGGTCCGAGGCCAGGCGGGCCTTCTTGCGCAGGGTCTTGGCCAACCGCTCCCGCGCCCGGGCGATGAGCGGTGCGGTGCGCAGCTCCCAGTAGCCCCGCCAGGCCGAGCCGCCCTTGACGTTCTTGTGGGCATGCTCGAAGCGGCGCACGGCGGCCTCGTACTGGCCGCGCCAGTACAGGATCTCGGCGAGCTGCAGGTAGGCCTGGGGCGAGCGCTCGAGCTTGAGCGCCCGGTGGATGGTGGAGATGGCCTCGTCGATGCGGCCCTCGTTGAACAGCCCGCGTCCGAGCATGAAGTAGACGTCGGCCAGCGAGACCTCCAGCGGGTCGGCGGGCCAGCGTCGCCGGGCGGCGGCGTGGAGGGCCTCGAGGTAGGGGACCTCCTTTTGGACCTGCTCCAGGCGTTCCTGGGCCAACAGCGACATCAGCCGGTCGAGGTAGGAGGCCGAGATCTTCTCCCAGGCCTGCCGATGGTCCGGCGAGGCCCGCAGGGCCGCCTCGAAGTGGCGGATGGCCGTCAGGGTCTGCTCGTCCTGCAGGGCCAACCGGCCCAGGCACAGGTGCGCGCTGGCTTCCTGGGGCCAACGCTGGGACACGCGGTGACAGATCGCGCGGGCGAAGCGGGGCCACTTGGGGGCGTAGGCCTCGGCCAGCCGGAGCCACGCCGTGGGGCCGGCGTTTGACGCCAGCGCCTCTTCGGCCAGCTCCAGTAGCCGCCGGTCGGCCACGGCGTTGGCCTTGAGGCCCTCGAGGAAGCGACCGAGCCGCGCGTCGTCGTCGGCGAGCACCAGCAGCCGCAGCCGCTGCCAGGAAAACTCCCGCAGCGCGGCCAGCGCCTGGCGATAGCGCCGCTTGCGCGGCAGCTTGGGCGCGGCGGTGAGGGGGCGCAGGGCGCGGTGCTGGCGCACCAGCAGCCGATACAGGTGCTGCCGCACGAACTGCGAGGGCCAGCGGGAAAAGACCTTCTCGAGGGCCGTGACCGCGTCGCGATGGCCCCGCACGCTGCGCAGCAGCGGATCCTCGATCTCGCCCAGCCAGGCCACCACCCGGGAAAACTCCTTGCGCCACTGTGCGCGCCGGGTGGGGTCCACCCGCTCGAGCACCGCCAGGGCGAGCAGCGTCGGGTCCACCCGGCCGCGGCGCTTGAAGGTGCGCAGGATCCGCAACGAGCTGCGGCGCAGCACCCCCCCGTGGTCGGCCAGGGACTCCCCGGCCTCGCGCGGCGCGCCCGCGGCGCGCGGCTCACCCGTGGTAGGCGCGGAGCGTGGGGCGCCCGCCCCGCCCAGCCGGGCGCGGTGCAGGGCCACGAGCTGCCGATACCGCTTGACTCCCTCGAGCCCCTGGCCCCGGCTCATGACGGCGGGCAATAGCCGGCTCAGGTAGGCCGCCAACCGGCGGCGCAGGGCCCGGCGCCGGGCAGAGTCGGCGGGCAGGGCCTGGTAGACCTGCACGGCGTCCTCGAACCGCCGGCCGCTGGTGGGCTCCACCGCGGGCCAGGCGGGCAGCGGCGGCAGGCGGACCTGGGGTCGGGGGCGGGTCGGGGTCGCGGGGGTCGGCTTGGGACACCCCGCCGCGCACAGGGGCAGCAGGGCGGTGAGCAGCGCGATGCGAGTTGAACGGTTCATGGGATGCGTCCAGGGGCTGAGAGCTCGCGACGTTT
>CAYFWA010000875.1:0-3128 GCA_964346625.1 uncultured Myxococcales bacterium | reverse complement strand
GTCTCCGTCTCCGTCTCCGTCTCCGTCTCCGTCTCCCTCTCCCTCTCTCTCTCCGTGATTCGGTGAACGAACCTGGCTCCCGAGGGTCACGGTTGTGCAGCAGTCGACCGGCTTCGCTATAATGGACGCGTCCCCCGCCCCATGGCGGGGGACGCCTTTCCGGCGGTCGCCGGCTCTTGATGGCGGTCGCCGGCGCTCTACGGCGAGAGCGTTTGTGGCGAAAACATGATGCTCGGATCGGCAAACGTAGAGGCATGGCCGTGAGCCGGCTCGGCGAGCGGCCGTGCGGTGGTTGGAGCGGGCTCACGTTGCTCACGGTGGGGGCGTTGCTCTGCGGGCTGACGGCGCGAGCCGCTCCGGCCGCGGCAGCGCCCAACGCGTCGAGACTCAGCGGTCCTGCCGATGCATCCACCGACGGCGCCTCCCCGTCCGCGGCCGGCCCGTCTGCTGCCTGTCCGCCTGCTGCCGGCCCGTCTGCTGCCTGTCCGCCTGCTGCCTGTCCGCCTGTTGCGGACACGACCGCGGACGGAACGACCGCGGCCGGAACGACCGCGGACGACACGTCCGCGGACGACGAGGCGCTGGGCGAGGGAAGCGGCGGCACCAATGCGGTTCCGTCCTCGAGCCCCCCCGCCACCTCGTCGCGGACGCGGCGGGAGACCTCCGGATCCAGGAGCGACGTGTCCCGCCACCGCGATCCGGCGCGCGGCTCGTGCTGCCTCCCGCCGCTTTCCATGTACCGCCTGCTGGGGATCCCCCGGCCCGGGGGGCGCGGGTTCGCTGGTCTCGCTGGCCTCCTTGCGCACCGAAGCCCCGCGGTGCCGCAAGCGGACCCTGTGCTGAGGGAGAGAAGGACGCAGCCCGGGCTCTTCGCGCGCAGCGCCTGCCCCGTGAAGCTGTGGCTCGATTGTCGCGCTACCGTGGCGCGGCCTCCGCCCTTCGACCCCGTGAAGGTCAAAAAGAGGCTCAAGTTCCAGGAGCTCGACCTCGGGGAGCCCGCCGAGGCCGTGCTGGCGTCCATGAACCGCCGCTGGAAGCCGGCGCTGCGGCTCAGCAAGCGGCTGGTGGCCGAGGTGACCATGGACCTGGTGCTGCAGGCCAAGAGCCTCTATGGCAGCTTTCACCGCAGCCAGGACAAGAGCTACGCCACGGTGGGGCTGTACGACTTCACCTATCGCCGCCCCCTTTTGCCCAAGCACCAGAGCCCCTGGATCCGTCGCCTCGCCGTGGTGGTGGAGGTGCGCAAGAGCGGCGTGCGAGCCCCCACCCTACGCCAGCTCTACACCGGCGGCTGGGTGGGGCTCGAATACAACCTGCTGCCCTATGATCTGCAAGGTGGGCGGTTGCTGTTCCGATTGAGCCCGGTGGGCGGACACCAGGAGCGGGCCCGCAACCACCTGACCGCCCTCAAGCAGTCGGCCCTGCGCATCGAGGCCGTGGCCAGCGTGGAGGCCCAGTGGACGGGCCGCCACCACCGGATGCGCTTTACCAGCTCCATGTTCCCCCGCTACAGCCTCCACCGTCCGGCGGTGCGTTTCTTTTCCGAGCTGGCCTTCTCCTTCCAGATCCACGCGCTGCCGCCGGATGCCGCCTGGATCTCGGAGATCAACCTCACGCCCAAGGTGGTCCACAGCTACAACACCGATCCCCTCATCCTCCAGCTCCAGGGCGAGCGCCACGCTGCGCTGATGGGCAGCGACCACCTGTTTCACATCTCCAACCTGCGCAACGTGCTCACGGTGTATCTGAACGTGATGTTCGTGATGTCCAAGTGATCGCCGCTTCGCCGCGGCGCGCTACTTCTTGCGAGGGGGGAGCACGATTCCTTCGATGCGCAGGCGGCCCTGCACCGGCTCGAGCTCGGGGTTCACCCGCAGGTGGAGCTTCCACCCCGCGAGCTTGGACGGATCCTTGCTGCTCGACCAGGTGGGCGGGTTGACGGCGATGCGCTGCTGGGAAAGCGCCCGCCGCTTTCCCTCGGGGCTCACCATGAACACGTCCTCGAGCTGCCCGGTCACCCCTTCGTAGGAGACCCTCAGCCCCTTGCCGCGGGGATTGTGCTGGACCGTGACGCGCAGGCGCGCCTTTTTCAACAGGGGATGCGCCAGGGGGCGGCCCAGTCGAGCGAGCACGTCCTCGAAGACGAGCACCTTGCTCTTTTTCGCCTTCGCCACGTGCATCCGGAAGGTGCCCTCGAGGCGGGCCAGGCGCTTCGCGTCGGCGGGGACACCGTGGACCTTCAGCGGTAGCGCGAAGCCGTGGGGGGACGTCCCGGGGTAGGTTCGATCGCGCAGCTTCAGGCGCTCGCCGAGGAACGAGGAGGCGGTGACTTTCTTGACGGGGCGCCCCTGGTCGTCCTCCGCCTCGAGGCCCGTGAGCTTGCCGTAGGCCACGCTGCGGGCCGGCAGGGCGCCCACCACCTGCACGGTGACGTACAGGGTGGGGCCGTCCGGATCGTCGTACCAGCTCAGCTTGGGTAGCCAGAAGCCCAGATCCGGGGCTTCATCGCGCTGATAGACGTGCAGCGTGGAGTCGAAGCGATGGACCACGGCCAGGCCACGGCCGTCGGGGGCGAAGGCCAGTCGCCAGGGCGGCGCCTTGGTGCGGAACGAGGTGATGGCTTGGCCCGCGGTGATGGCGCGGCCCGGGCGCAGGTCTCGCAGCGCCAGCCCCCCCTGCTTCGTGCCGAGGGCGAGCCAGCGCCCCTTGGGCCCATAGGCCACCGGGCTGCGGCGCTCGGCCAGGGTCTGCTTCACCTCCCCGCTGGCGGCGTCGTGCACCCGGACCCGCTCTTTCGTGGCGGCCGCCAGCCGCTTGCCCTGGGGGGAAAACGAGAGGCTGCGAAAGGGCGAGCTGGATTTCGCCCAGGACTTCGTGACCCGACCCTGGCCGGCATCGACCCGGTGGAGCTGATACCCCCCGGCCACCAGCCACTTTCCTTCGGGGTGAAACGCCACGCTGTACAGGCCGCGATCCACGTCCTTCAGGGTGTGCACCGCCTTGCCCGTGGCCACGTCGTAGATCCGGATCCGCCCATCCTGGCTCACCGCGGCCAGGCGCTTGCCCTGCGGACCAAAGGCGACGTCCTGCACCCAGTCGTCGAGCTTGGGCAGCTCGGTCACGGCCTG
>CAYFWA010000874.1:0-3137 GCA_964346625.1 uncultured Myxococcales bacterium | reverse complement strand
GGCGGGCTGCGAGGCGGGCTGCGAGGCGGGCTGCGAGGCGGGCTGCGAGGCGGGCGGCACCGGGCTCGTCCGCGGCCCGGCGCAGCCCGCCGCAGCGAGAGAATTTAGACCGCGTCTGCGGATCGTGCGTTTTCTGCCAAGGAATGCGCGGGCCCAACGGTCTGTGGATCATGTCTCAGAAAGGGGAAAAGATATGAGAAAACAAACGGTTGTAGTGTGTCTGACGGCAATGATCTTCGCGCTCCCGGGCTGTGGCAGCACCGGGGGCCAACCGCCCGCGCGGTCGGGACAGGTGGAAAACAACGGCAAGGCCGGTGGGTCCTCCGGATCTTCGGAGACGGGGTCCGAGGGCGGGTCCGAGGGCGGGTCCGGGGGTGCGCCGGTGGCCAACGCCGGCGGGGCGGCCAAGGTGGTGAACTGGAGCCTCCAGTCGCCCTCCAAGGTTGCTCCCATTCGCATGGACAAGGTGATGCAGGTGGTGGATCAGAAGGTGGCCAAGCGCCGCTACTCGCGCATCGGCTCCTACCGGAGCCATCGGCGTAGGCACAAGGGCCCGGACAAGACCAAGGCGCCGTACTTTCACATCCCGGGCGAGTCCGACGCCACCGAGTCGCTGCCCCTCAAGTCCACGAGCGCCAAGGTGGACATCGCCGGGGTGATGGCCAAGGTGCTAGTGACCCAGGTCTACCAGAACCGCGGCAAGACCCCCATCGAGGCGGTCTACGTGTTTCCCGGCTCCACCCGGGCGGCGGTGCACGGCATGCGCATGCGCATCGGGGATCGCACCATCGTGGCCCGCATCGAGCAGCGCCAAAAAGCCCGCAAGCAGTACGAGGCCGCCAAGCGCGCCGGAAAGCGGGCGTCGCTTTTGACCCAGGAGCGCCCCAACGTCTTCACCATGAACGTGGCCAACATCATGCCCGGCGACGTGATCAAGGTGGAGCTGCTCTACAGCGAGCTGCTGGTGCCCGAGGACGGCGTGTACTCCTTCGTCTATCCCACCGTGGTGGGGCCCCGCAACCCGATGAAGGCCGACAAGGGCACGGGCAACTGGACCGCCAACCCCTACCTCAAGTCCGGCCGCAAGGCCCCCTACGGCTTCGACGTCAAGGTCCACCTGCAGAGCCCCATCGGCCTCAAGGAGGTGACCTCGCCCTCGCACCCGGTGAAGGTGGCCTACGCCTCGCGCAAGTCCGCGGACGTGTCGCTCAAGCGGCCGGGGGGCGGCAACCGGGACTACGTGCTCAAGTACCGGCTGGCCGGAGACCAGATCGAGACCGGCGCCATGGTCTACCAGGACGGCAAGGAGAAGTTCTTTCTGGTGATGATGGAGCCCCCCAAGCGGGTCAAGCGCCAGGAGATCCCTCCCCGGGAGTACGTCTTCGTGCTGGACGTCTCCGGCTCCATGCACGGCTTCCCCCTGGACACGGCCAAGAAGCTCATGAAAAACCTGCTGACCAAGCTGCGGCCCACGGATCTGTTCAACGTGGTGCTGTTCGCCGGGCGCGCCGGCTCGCTCAACGCGCGCTCGGTGCGGGCCACCCCCGCCAACATCCGCAACGCCCTGGGCAAGATCCTGCGCATGCGGGGCAGCGGCGGAACGGACCTGCTGAGCGCCCTGCGCACCTCCTACGAGCTGCCGCGACCCGAAAACCGCGCCATCTCCCGCTCGGTGGTGGTGGTCACCGACGGCTACGTGTCGGTGGAGGCGCAGGCCTTCCGTTACATCCGCAAGCGGCTCAACGAGGCCAACCTGTTTTCCTTCGGCATCGGCCGCAGCGTGAACCGCGCGCTGATGGAGGGCATGGCCCGGGCGGGCATGGGCGTCCCCTTCATCGTGCTCGACGACAAGGAGGCCGCCGGCAAGGCCGAGAAGTTCCGCAAGTACATCGCCTCGCCGGTGCTCACCGACATCGAGGTGGGCTACCAGGGGCTGACGTACTATGACCAGGTGCCCAAGAAGCTGCCGGATCTGATGGCCCAGCGGCCGCTGATCCTGTTCGGCAAGTTCAAAAACGCCCAGGGCGGCGCCAAGGGCACCATCGAGATCGCGGGCGTCACGGGCCAGGGCCGGTTCAAGCGGAAGATCACCATCGACCCGAGCGCGGCGAAGCCCAAGAACAAGCCCCTGCGGGTGCTGTGGGCGCGCAAGTGGGCCGAGATGCTCATGGACCAGTACCGCGTGCTAGGCGGGGACCCGGAGCTCGAAAAAGCCGTGACCAACCTGGGGCTGTCGTACACCCTGCTCACCCGGTTCACCTCCTTCGTGGCCATCGACTCCGAGGTGGTCAACAAGGGCGGCAAGGGCGACTCGGTGAAACAGCCCCTGCCCCTGCCCTCGGGCGTGTCCAACCGCGCGGTGGGTCGCTCGGGCAGCATTGGCCGGGGCGGCGGGGGCGGCAAGCGCTATCGCAGCCGCCGCATACTCCGCGCCCCGGCCCGCCCGCTGCTCGGCGGCGATCGCAGCGCGGCAGAGTCCAAGGCGGCCCCCACGGTCCGCCGTCGTCCCGCGTCCATGAGCGGCAAGACCAAGTCGGCCTCCGTGCAGGTGAGCGCCGTGAAGAACGTGTCCAGTCAGTACGTAGCCTTGACCCGGGCCCTGGTGCGGCGGGCCTGCGCCGCCTGCGCCCGCGGCGCCGGCTGGACCGGCACCCTCACCGTGAAGATCGACGCCAAGGGCAACGTGCGCGTCGTGGGCGGCAGCGCCGCGCTGCGCCGCTGCCTCAAGCGCTGGCTGAGCCGGCGCGCGCGCATGCTCACGGCCCGCTCGGGCTGGCTCGCCAACCCGGGCCACCCCGCCCGGATCCGCGTGATCCTGCGGTAGCTTTCGCTGCCTGCTGCTTTCCCTGATCATCCCCCACCCCGCCGCCCCCTTCAGCTCCGTCCACAAGAGAAAACAGGGATACTCAGCGGGGTGGGGACCTGTTTTCGTGTATTCCTCGGGGGAGCCAGGAGCCAGGAGCCGGGAGCCGGGAGCCAGGAGATCGGGGATCGGGGATCGGGGATCGGGAATCGGGAATCGGGGATCGGGGATCGGGAATCGGGAATCGGGAATCGGGAATCGGGGATCGGGGATCGGGGATCGGGGACCGGGGATCGGCAGGCCGGAAGGCGGCGACGTCATGCGGTTCGACGGG
>CAYFWA010000873.1:0-3149 GCA_964346625.1 uncultured Myxococcales bacterium | reverse complement strand
CCTGGAGCGCTGGCGGGCCGAGTGCCGCGCGCGCCGCGCCTCGGCCCAGGCCGGGCAGCTCGTGGCCGGCCTCGCCTCGGCCGGGGAGCTGCTTTCGGACCACTCGGCCCTGGAGCAGCACCTCGACCGCTTCGTCCAGACCGTGTGCGACCTGCTGGAGGCCCCCGAGGGCGCGCTGCTGGTGCTGGGGAAAAACGAGCGCGAGGCCTGGGTGCTGGCCACCCGGCAGGGCGTGGACGGTCCCCCCATCCCGCTGGACGAGGCCGCGGCGCTGGACCTGCTGACGCGCAGCCGCGACCTCAAGCCCACCGCGCTTTGTGAGCCCGACGGCGATCCGCTGCTGAGGCGGGCCCTGGAGCGCGGCGACGGCGCCGGCCTCGAGCGCACCGTCACCTGGCCCGTGCCCGTGGGCAACCAGCTCGCGGGCAGCCTGGTGCTGGCCCTGCCGCAGGCGCTGCCCTTCCCGCTGGAGCAGATCCAGCCCGCCGGCCGCGTGCTGGGGGACCTGGTGGGCACGGCGCTTCAGGGCAGCCCCCTTTGGAAGCGGCTGCGCGAGCAGACCAAGCCCATCAACCTCGAGCGCATGGAAAGCGAGCTGCGCAGCCGCACCCTGCGCCGGTATCGAGAGTTTTTCGAAAGCTCCTCGGACGGCGTCATCGTGGTGGACGCCGACGCCCGGATCGTGCACATCAACCGCGCCGGGGCCATGATGACCGGCTACGCCGAGGGGTGGCTGCGCGGCCGCCGCGTCGACGAGATCGTGGCGACGCACCACCGCGAGGGCCTCGGCGAGATCGTGCGGCGCGGCGTGGAGGGCACGTCGCTGCAGAGCTTCGATCTGCAGCTCGCCACCACCTCCGGCGACTACATCACGGTGGACGTGTCGGCCAGCACCCTGATGCTCGATCAGCGGCTGCTGGTGCTCACCTTCCGGGACGTGAGCGAAGCGCGGGCCATCGAAGACGAGCTCACCAAGACCAAGGAGTTTCTCGAGCGGCTCATCGCCTCGGCCGTGGACGCCATCGTGGCCGCCGACGCGGTGGACGGTCACATCATCCTGTTCAACCACGGCGCGGAGAACCTGTTCGGGCGCCCCGCCGGCGAGGCGGTGGACAAGCTCACCCTGGCGGACCTGTTCCCCGAGGATGAGTACGAGGAGCTGCTGCGGCAGCTCCACGGCCCCGGCGCCGGGGGGCACGGCCGCCTGGAGCAGACCCACCTGCACGCCCGGGACGCCCTCGGCCAGCACCTGCCCGTGTCCCTCACCGCCTCCACCATCCTGGAAGACGACCGCGAGGTGGCGGTGGTGGCCATCTTGACGGACCTGCGCGAGCAGATCCAGATCCAGGAGCGGCTGGCCATCGCCCAGGAGAAGCTGGAGGTCACCGAGAAGCAGGCGCTCATCGCGGAGCTGGCCGGCACCACGGCCCACGAGCTGAACCAGCCGCTGACCTCGGTGATGGGCTACGCCGAGCTGCTGACGAAAAAGGCCGGCGAGGACAGCCCCTTTCACCGTCCCATCCAGGTGATCATGCAGGAGGCGGAGCGCATGGCCGAGATCGTGCGCAAGATCGGCAAGATCACCCGCTACGAGACCAAGAGCTACGTGGGAGCCACCCAGATCCTCGATCTGGAGCGAGCCGCCGAGGAATGAGCCAGCCCGGACGAAACGGCGACGACGGCGGCGAGCGTCCCGCCGGCCTCACCCTGGACCCGGTGTGGATCATGGCGCTTTGCCGCACCGTCGCCGACGCCTTCGTGCTCGAGCACGCCGAGGAGGACGTGGTCCGCGATCTGGTGGAGCGGCTCGCGGCCCAGCTCCCCGACCGTGTGGTGGTGCTGCTCACCGCCGCGCCCGGGGATCCGGCGCTGGTGGCCGCCGAGGTCTCGGGAGACTGGGCCGGCGCCGGCCCCACCCGCCTGGAGCTCACCCCCGAGGAGGGCACCGCAGCCGCAACGGACCCGGCGGGCTTTTTGCGGATCTCGGCGCCCGCGCCCCTGGCGAGCCACAGCGTGGTCTCGCGGCGGGCGCCGCTCACGGGGCCGGGCACCTCCGGGCTGCTGGCCCTCGAGCGCACGGCGGTGGCCGCAGCGACCCAGACCGCCGAGGACCAGCAGCTCGCGGCGCTGCTGGCGGCGGCCGTCTCCACCGCCCTGGCGGCCCACCGCCGCCATCAGCAGGCCCGCCGCCGCCAGCGGCTGCTGTCCGCGGCCCTGCAGCAGGCCGACACCCTGCTGGTGGTGGTGGACGCCCAACGCCGGGTGCAGCTCTACAACCGCGCCCTCGAGCAGCTCACGGGCTTCGAGGGCCGCGCGCTGCAGGGGGTGCCCCTGGAGCAGTGGCTGGGATCGGCCAACGACCCCCTGGTGACGCTCTTCGACGAGGCGCTGGCGGGCCGCCCCCAGCGCGCCTTCGAGGCGCGGCTGCCCCTGCGGACCGGGGGGCGGGTGCTGGTGGTGCTTTCCACCGCGGCGGTGGTGGACGTGGACGCCGAGCTGGGCGTGCAGGGGGTGGTGGCCGTGGGGCTGGCCCGCCGGGAGCTGTCCGCCCTCACCGCCCAGTTCGAAAGCCGCGCTGCCCGCCGGGCGCAGATGATCGCCGACATCGCCTCACAGCTCACGACCGCCCGGGCGGCCTTGGAGCAGGGCCCGCCCGAGGCCGCCGCGGCCGTGGCCGCCGACCTGGGCCAGCTCACCGAGGGGCTGCACCTTTTGACCCGGCAGCCCGACGAGCCCTGGGAGCCCTCCTCGCTCAACCAGATCATCGAAGCGGCCCTGGAGCGAAGCTCCGAGACGCTGGCGGACTGCCGCGCCCGGGTGCGCACGGCCCTGGCCGGGGATCTACCCAGCCTGCTGACGCGGCGCTCGCGGCTGGGTCTCGCGATCTGGCACCTCATCCAGAACGCCTGCCAGGCGCTGCCGCCCGCAGGGGGGCGGCTCACCGTCCGCACCTGGGACAACCGCGACGGCACCATCGGGCTGTCGCTGGCCGACGAGGGCGTCGGCCTCCCCCCCGAGCAGATCCCAAACGTCTTCAAGCCCTTTTACCGCCTGCGCGCCGAGCCCCCGGGGCTCGGGCTGGGCCTGGCCGTGGTGCAGGAGGCGGTGGAGCGCCACGACGGCAGCATCGACGTGGACAGCGAGGAAGG
>CAYFWA010000872.1:0-3158 GCA_964346625.1 uncultured Myxococcales bacterium | reverse complement strand
CCCGGTCGCTCATGCCCTTCCCCCAGGGCGGTTATTCCACAATGTTACCGATTAAAACAGAACCCGGCCACGATGTAAAACCGCCGTGCTCGTTGAGGGGGGGGCGGAGGCCCGTTGGGGGGGGGGCGGAGGCGGAGTCGCAATTCAAGGGGGCGACAGCGTGGCGGTCACGGATTGGGGGGGGTAGGTTGCGCCCGGGTCGCCGTCGTTATAGATCGAGTCGGTCTGCCAGACAAAGGCCACGCCTACGGCGGTCAGGACATCGCCTTCGGCCGAGACGGCGACCTGCGGCGCAGTGAGCCCGTACAGCGGGAGACTGCTTTCGGTCTGCCCCGGCTGGGTGAGCAGAGTCGCTCTGGACCAGGTGGTGCCCGCCCGCACCACGTAGCGGAGCTGGCCTCGGACCTCATTCTGTTTGCCCTCCGCGTGCCACACCGCTTGATCCCGGTACACCACGTGAAGACGGTCGAGGGCGTCGATCACCAGGTGTGGATTCGCTCCCGTGAACGAGGTCCCGTCGCTTCCCGCGTACCCGTCGTTGGACGACTGGATCACCTCGCCGCACCACTGCCCGTCCACCTCGCTGTAGAGGCGCAACTCGGTGGAACGGTAGGATCCCGTCACTACGCGGCGGGTGTAGTGGGCGGCGAGGTAGGCGTTGCCCTGGCTGTCGAAGGCCATGGCGCTGGATTCCACGAACGCGTCGTCCGGGTTGCCCCAGCGTCCCGGCTGCACCACGGTGGTCAGCCAGCTCCCGCTTGCCGGGTCCCAGCGTGCGTGGATGAAATCCACGTCGCAGGGATCGCAGGGGTACGCGGTGTTCCGATACAGGGCGTGGAGCCCGTCTTCGGGATCCGCGTAATAGTCTGGATCCATGGGGGCCTCGGGCAGAGGAACCGCTTCGAAGGACCAGGTGCTGCCTGCAGCGGGAAGACGCTGGCCGTAGACGAGGACCCGCCCGGATTCGAGGGACGCGCGCCCCAGCGCGATCAACCGTCCGTCTATGGCCACCTGCCCGGTCAGGAGCGTGAGGTGCGAGGGGGATTCACCGAGCGCGGCCTCGAGCTCCGCCCGCAGATCGGTCCGGCTCCAGTCGCCGTCAGCCTCTCGCCGGTACTGTACGTAAGTTCCGGTGCTCCCCGTGCTCCGCACCACCACCGGGGCGCAGCTCTCGTCGTAAAACAGCGTGGATTCGTGACGATCATAGGTGGCGGTGGCATCCACCACGGTGGTCGAAGCAAAGCTCCGTGGGTCCACGAAGCCCAGCCGGGGTCGGTCACCGTCCGTCACCTGTAGAAGCAGCCCGACCTCGCCACAGTTACCGTACCGAAGGCTGCCGAGCCGCGCCGGGCCGAGGGGACTGCTCGATTCGAGCCCCGAGACGTTCTGCGAGGCGTACTCGCGTGGGCTTCCCGCCGTGGGTTCCCCGGCCGTGATGGTCCGGGCTCCGCCCTCTCCGCTGGGCGCGAACCCGCAGGTGTCGGGGGGGGTGCCGTCGTCGTCACCGCTGCACCCGAGTCCCCCCAGCGCGCTCCCCACGACGATCACCGTGGCCAGCACGCTGGTCAGCGCGATGGTCGGCGTGGTGGCCAGCGTGGTGGCCAGCGTGGTGGCCAGCGTGGTGGTCGGCAGGGTGGTTGGCGTGGTAGTCAACGCCGTAGCACCGGGTGGGGAACCGCCTGTGCGCCCGAGGGTCACGGCTCGGCCATGGAGCGGCTCTCCCGGTCGCGGTTCGCGATGTAGTCCAAACAGTCCAGCGGGTGATCGTCGCGTCGGCTTGCGTGGCATGCCCCGGAGCCTAACTCAGAAATGCGCGGTGCACTATGTCGAAGAAGGTCTCGTCGCAGAGGATCTGGTCGATGATGGCTAGCAGCGTTCGGGAAAAATCGCGCTCTGTCCGAATTTCTCAACGGGATTTGTTCCGCGCTGATGACATGTTGACTGAGACCAGGGGAATGCTCTGTACGCCGTCGGGGTGGTAGATCACCAGGGCGAGCTGGTGCGCCTGCTGCTTGCGAGCGGCACGGGCGAGCTCTTCGGCCGATTCGTCGTGGGACAACTTGATGGTCTGCCGCTCTTCTTCGGTCACGCGGTGCCTCCTGCATACGTCCCCGACGTCGCGTGGGGCGTATTGGGAAGCCGCGTACTTCCCTCCGAGTGTACCCTGCAAGTGCACGTTCATGGGGGAACGCCCGTCCCCCCCTCGCTCCGAAAAGGCGCGGCTTTTCGGGGCTCACCCCCAATCATCGCGTTTCGCCCCCGGGAGCCGGCCTGCGGTACTGCGAAAAGAAGGTGGGGACCTGCTTCGCTGAGCGATCCTGCGGATAGCCCTGTGCGGCTTGCTCCCGCACCTTCCTGGCTGATATCTTGGCTGGGAACTACCAACGTATGGTTCGAAGGCCACAAGGGCTGGATGCGCTGCTGCTCGCTTGCCTGTCCAAGGAGCCGGAGCATCGGCCGACGGCGACTGCGCGCCGGAGTCATCCCCGCCTCCCCGCCTTCGACCGAGTTAGAGCCAGAGCTCGTGCAGGGGTATCCGGAGATCGGGGAACAGCTCTGGCTGGAAGGTTGCGTCGTCCCCGAGCTCGGCGGCCTGGCGATAGCGGCCGGCCTCTAGGCGGTAACCGTGGAGTGTGCGGTGAGTTGGATCCACGATCCAGTAGTGCGGGATGCCCCCCTGTGCATATTTCTGCTTCTTGACGAGCTGGTCCAGGGCGGGCTTGCTCGACAGGACCTCCACTACGAGATCCGGGGCGCCGTAGTAGCCGTCGGGCTGGAGCGCGTCGAGTCGGACGTTCGAGATGTACACGATGTCCGGCCCGATGCCGGTGGTCTCGTCGAGGACAACCTTTAGGCCCGCAGTGAACACCCGGCCGAGCCGGCCGGCGCGGACGTGGTCCACCAGGAAATATACGAGCTGCGTCACGGCGTGCTGGTGCGCCGGGGTGGGAAAGGGTGTCACGTGGAGCGCTCCGTCGATGATCTCGTAGCGGTTCCCGTCCTCCGGGGTGTGGTCCAAATCGCGGTGCGACAGGGGTTGGGCGTTGGGATCGGGCTGCTCGCTGACCATGATCCCATCATAGCGCCGGGACTCGGCCTCATCAAAGCGGAATCCCAGTCGACCGAATCTCCGCCGACGGTGACTGTTCCGACCGAAT
>CAYFWA010000871.1:0-3171 GCA_964346625.1 uncultured Myxococcales bacterium | reverse complement strand
AGTCAACATTTCATAAGTGCAGTACAAATCCCGTTGAGAAATTCGGACAGAACCAGTTTTTTCCGTACCGCTGCATTTTTCCTTTGCTTGACGATGCGCTTTTCTATACACCTCCGGGCTGGTTTTTTTTTCGTAGGAGCCAGTTTGTGACCGGGAATACGAGACGTCAATGGACTGTATCGCTGGGCGGCAGCCCGGTGGTAGCCACCGCCATCCACGCCGGGCACCGGGTGCGGCCCGGGCTCGAATCGGGCTTGAGGGTGGACGCGGCCACCCGGCGGCGCGAGGAGGATCCGGGCACCGCGCGGTTCGCCGAGGGGCTGAGGGGGTTGTCACCGGCGGGGCCTTGGGCCTGGTCGGATCCGGCCCAGGCGCCCAGGCGCCTCGCGCAGGGGGTCACGCGCCGAGCCAAGAGGCAGTGTCAGCCGACCACGGTCTCGGTGCAGCGCTCGCGCTTCGAGGTGGAGCTCAACCGTAGCCGCGACCAGGCGCTGTATCGCCGGCCGGAGGAGGCCTGGGGCCTGCCCGTTTGGCGCCGCCAGCCGGAGCCGGAGCAGCGGCGCGTCTCGCAGGCCATCCACGACGCTTTCTACCAGGAGATGGCCGGCCTGCTGCGCCGGGCGGGCCGGCGCACGGGGCGCTTCGTGTTGCTGGATTTACATTCCTACTGCCACCGCCGCGGTGGCCCGCTGGCCGCGCCGGACTGCCCGGAGCAAAACCCCGAGATCAACGTGGGCACCGCCTCCATCGAGCACGCGCGCTGGGGACATTTGATCGCCCGTTTCATGGAGGATCTCCGGCGCTTCGACTTCGGCGGGCGGAGCCTCGACGTGCGGGAAAACGTCAAATTCGGTGGCGGGTATTTTCCGCGGTGGGTCAACCACCACTACGGCAGCCGGGGTTGCGCCATCGCCGTGGAGATCAAGAAGATCTATCTCGACGAGTGGACCGGCGCAGTGTCCATGGAGAGGCTGCGGTTGCTGCAGCGCGCCCTGCGTGCCACCCTGCCGGGGCTGATGCAGGAGCTGCAGCGCGCATGACCTCGCCTCGCGGGCAAGACGACATCGACACCGACGCCAACACCGAGACCGCGGCCTTCTTGCAGGCCGGGCAGCAGGCGCTCGCGGCCCGCGACGCCGGGGCGCCGGTGGCGGTGAGCCTGCCCGCCGGAGGGGAGCTGTACCTCGACCACCCGCTGCCCTACCTGGTGGTGTACCGGGAGCCGCCGAGCCAGTCCGACCGCGGCACGTCGCGGCTGGCCAGCAGCGAGGCGGCCTACCTGCTGGCGCCCGGGCACGCCCGCCACCTCGGTTCCCTGCAGCAGGCTCTGCGGCAGCTACGCGACGACGCCCTGGAGACCTACGGGGCCTTTTTGTTGCTGGAGCTGTGGGCCGGCGTCCCCAGGGGCACCGAGCCCCACAGCCCGGAGCAGGGCCCCGCCTTCCGCGTACACGCCCGCCCCGGGCCGGAGCTGACGGCCACCGTGGAGGCCCTGGTGCGCGCCTTGCGGTTGGTGCGGATCCGCCAGCAGCCCGCCGTGGTGGAGGTGGTCCGCACCGAGGGGTGGGCCCCGCCGCGGATGCGGCCGCTGGTGCCGCCCAAGGAGGCGCGCCAAAGCGGCATCCGCCTGGTGGGGCTGGAGGTGGCGCCCATCTATCGGGGCGAGGACGGGGAGCTGTACCCCATGCGGCTGGCCCGGCTGCGGCGCCAGCTCTCGGTGGCCTTGCGCCGGGCCGCCCACCGCTTCGCCGTGACGCGCACCGCGCATCCGCCGGTGAGCTACGAGGCCTACGGCACCAGCGCCCTGCAGCCGAGCGTGCATCGGGTGGACACCCGGCTGGCCGAGATCTCCCAGTCCTACGACTTCCTGGTTAACGTCACGCCGGTGAACATGGAGGAGGCCTGGGCCCAGTTCCGGCGGGATCGGCTGGAGCAGACCCCCACCTTCCACTACCGGCCGCTGTTGGTGGACCCGGTGCTGGCCAAACGCAGGCTGTTCGAGGCGCCCATCGAGCGCATCGAGGACCCCACCCTGGCGGATCTGTTTCGCGAGAAACAGCTCAGCCTGGACCGCGAGCTTACCATGTTGCTGGATCGGGGCACCGACCGGTTTCTTCACGGCAGCATGCAGCTATACGGCGGCGTGGATCCGTCCCTGGTGGAGCTGGCCCGCGAGCTGGTGGCGCGCATCCCCCCCGCCGATCTCCCCGCCAGCGACGATCCGCTGGTGGACGCCGAGGCCTTCGCCGCCCGGGCGCGTGAGGAGATCGAATACTATCGCCGCCAGGCCGAGGGGGTAACCGTTCGCTCCTCGAGGAGGACCGAAAATGCGGGTCACGGCGATATGGCACCTTCCCCTGCAGCGACGCGAAGCGCGATGATTGGGGGTGAGCCCCGAAAAACCGCGCTTTTTCGGGGCGAGGGGGGATGGGACAGCCCCCCTGAACGCGTATCCGCGGGCTTCGACGCCCGGGTAGAGGTGCGCGAGGAGCTGTACACCGACATCTTGACCTCCCACGGCACCCTGCTGGTGGGGGGCCGGGTGCAGGTGCCCCGCTCGGCGGTGGAGCCCTACATCCACCACGAGATCGGTACCCACGCCCTGACCTACCACAACGGGCGAGCCCAGCCCTTCGCCCTGCTGGTCATCGGCCTGCCCGGCTACGACGAGCTGCAGGAGGGAATGGCCGTGCTGTCCGAGTACCTGGGCGGCGGGCTCAGCCCGAGCCGGCTGCGTTGGCTGGCGGGCCGGGTGCTCGCGGTGCAGATGCTGCTCGAGGGGGCGGAGTTCGTGGAAACCTTCCGCGCGCTGCATCGAGCCCACGGCTTCAAGCAGGAGCAGGCCTTCGCCGTGACCGCTCGGGTGTATCGCGGCGGCGGGCTCACCAAGGACGCCGTGTATCTGCGGGGGCTGGCCCACGTGCTCACGCACCTTCAGGGCAACTACAACATGGACGTGCTGCTGGTGGGCAAGATGGCTGCGCGCCACATCCCCATCGTGGAGGAGCTGCACCTGCGCCGGGTGCTCGAGCCGGCGCCGTTTCGGCCGCGCTACCTGCTCGAGTACGAGGGCCAGCAGCGGCTCAGGCGGGTGCGTCAGGGGCTGACGGTGCTCGACCTGCTGGACGAGTCCCCCTGAGCCGCGGAGGGCGGGCGCCGCCCCCCCGCCCC
>CAYFWA010000870.1:0-3184 GCA_964346625.1 uncultured Myxococcales bacterium | reverse complement strand
CGCGTTCGCCGGCGCCTGGAGGACCTGCCCCTTTGGCCCACGGCCGACGAGCGGCTGCGCCCCGCCCACGCGGTGGTCCGCGCCGACAGCATGGCCCAGGCGCTCGGGCCGGACTGGGAGACCTTGCTTTCGGCCCCGCCCGGGGCGTTGCTGCAGCCCGAGGCCGGCCCCGAGGCCGACGCCCTCGAGGGGCTGCTGCGGTTTCGCGCGCCCACCGACTTCGTCATCGAGCGCCTGCAGGCCGAGGCCCGGCCCGGTGAGCCGGCCGCGGCCCAGCCCGCCTTCTTGCGGGACCCCGAAGGCTGGAGCCGGGTGCTCACCGCCCTGCGGCGGGAGCTGGAGCCCGAGGCCATCTGGCGCCTGCCGGTGCAGCTCGACGCCGCGGGAAACCTGATCACCGGCCGACTGTTTCACGCCACCGCCGCCGAGATCCGGCTGGCGGCCGACGACCCGCTTTGCGCGGAGCTGGCGTGGCCGGCCTGGGCCGAGCGCGCCGTCGCCGTGGATCCGGCGCTGGCGCCGCGGCTGCCCGCCCGGCGCCTGACCACGGCGCTTTCCCAGGCGCGCCGGGAGCCGCGACCGCTGGCCAAAGCCGGCGCGGCCCGCGAGCGCGGCTGGCGCGAGACCCTGTACGGGTGGCTGCTTTCGCGGGGCGCCGAGATCGCCGCCGACCCCCAGGCCGCCGGACCCCTGGGCCACGCCTGCCTGTTTGCCAACCAGGCCGGCGAGCTCGTCTCGGCCCGGGAGCTGATCACCGACCCCCGGCTGCCCGCGGTGTTTCGGCCCCGGATGCCCGCCGAGGAGGTTCCCGAAGCGCTGCGGCGCTGGCTGCGGCAGACCTACCCCCTGGCCGACCGGGCGCTCGACCGCCTGGTGGACCACCTGGTCTCCGAGCACGACGAGGCGGTGGCCGCCCGCGACGGCGAGCGCTCAGCGCGCCTGCTGGGCCACCTGGCGCGCATGCTGGAGCTGCCCGAGCAGGGCGAGGTGCCGCCGCTGCCGCGGCGGCTCAAGCTCCACCGCCGCCTGCGCGTGGAGACCGACACCGGGCGCTTCGCCCGGCCCCGTCAGCTCCTGGCGGCCGACCCGCGGCACTGGTCTTTGCTGGCCGCCTTTTCCGAGGAGCTCCCCGAGCGGGTCAGCGATCGCTACCGCGCCCCGCGCGTGCGGATGCTGATCCGGGCCTGCGGGGCCCGCGGAGACCTCGACGACGAGGCGCTTTCCCGCCGGCTCGACTCGGGCGACGCCCTGGCGCCCGGGGCCCAGGCCGCGCTGGCCTTTGCCCGCTACCTCGGCCACCGCGTGGCCGAGCGCCCGGCGCTGCGCCAGACCCTGGGGCTGGATCGGCGGGCCTGGATCCCGGACGGGGAGGGGGTGCGCCAGGCGCCCGCGGCGCTGTACTGGCCCGACCCGGCGGTGGTGGCCGTCGTGGGGGACCACCCGCGGCGCTACCCACACCCGGAGTTTTTCCACACCGTGCCCCGGGCGCTGGCCGACTCCCTGCCCTTTCGGCAAGTCGCCGACGCACCGCTCGCGGACGTGGTGGCCGAGATCCGTCGGGCGCCGGCCCATGGGCCCCGAGCCGCCGCCCGCCTGGCCTGGCTCGAAGACGGGCTCAAGGCGCGTCGGCTACAGCCGCGCCCGGTCCGACGGGCCCTGCGAAACGTGGCCTTTCTGGCCGACGACGAGGGCGTGGTGCGGCCACCCGGGGCGCTGTATCGCACCGAGGTCGCCCCGGTGTTCGGGGGCCGGCGGGGCCGTTTTGGCGACGCGCGGCAGTTTCCTCGGCTCGCCGACGCGCTGGGCCTGCGCCAGGCCCCGGGGCGCAAGGACCTGCGGGCGTATCTGGCGGAGGTGACCGCCGACGCCGAGCGCCGGGGGCCCGAGCGCCTGGCGCGCGACGAGCCGGAGCTGGTGCGGACCTTGCCACGCTGTCTGGCCCGGCTGGTGGCGCTGTCCGAGCCCCTGCCCGCGCGGTTCGTGCTGGCCGCGCTCGATCACGGAGTGGCCCAGGGGCCCCGGGCCACGCTCACCCTCTCCGACGATCCGGCCCTGCACCTGGCCGAGCCCCCGGCGCTGGCCGAGGCCTTGCGCGCCGCGGGCGCGCCGGTGCGCCTGCCGCTTTTGCGTCAGGACGCCGCCGCGCTGCACACCGCGCTGGGCCGCCACGGGGTGGCGCCGCTTTCGGCGGCCTGGCGGCCCGCGCGGCTGCCGCGCTCGCTGCCCGAAGACGTCAGCGACGTCGGGGAGCACGCACCGCTTCGTCGGCGGCTGGGCGAGGCCCTCGAGCGGCTCGACGAAGCGCCCGAGTCACTCGCGCAGGCTGCCGGCGAACACCGCCTCCGCCTCCGCCCCCGCGAGGGGGCCGCAGGCCCCGTGGCGGTGCGCGTGGTCTCCAGCCTGGCGGTCCCCGGCGAGCTGGCCGGGATCCCTGTGCGGGCCGGGCTGGACGTGGTGGTGGAGCGTCGCGGCCGCGGGCGCCGCCTGGTGGTCACCGTCGGCGGGCTACTCGATCCCGAGGCCGTGGCCGCCGAGTGGATCCGAGCCGAGTGGTTGGAGGGCTTCGCCGACCCCGCGCTGGTGGCGCGCGTGGCCGAGCGGCTCGAGCACGCCCTGGCCGCGCCCGCGGCGCGGGAGCGCCCGCAGCCGGCGAGCGAGGCCGCGCCCGAGGAGCACCGGTTCGGCCCCGAGCCGCCCGGGTGCGAGCGCACCGCGACGCCGGATCGCCCCCCTGCGTCATCGCGCCCGGCACCAACGCGCGAGGTCGCACCCGAGCCGACGCGCGAGGCGGCTGGGCCCGCGGAGCACGCTCCCCCGGCCCAGCCTCCGCGTGAGGCCGCCATGCGCCCCGAGCCGGCGCGCGAGGCCGAGCCCCTCCCCGCCGAGCCGAGCGCTGCCGAGCGCTCCGAGCCGTCGCGGACGGGCCCGGCGCCCTCGGCCGCGGACCGGGCGCGGGACGAGCCGGGGCTGCTGGGCCGCTTTCGGCGCTGGCTCCGAGGCGACGAAGAGCGCAGCGCTGGCGCCGGCGCCGCACCGGCTGGCAGAGGCGCCGGGGGCGCGGACGCCCAGGCCGCGTCGGGGCCGCCCTCGTTCGCCCCGGCCGGCGGCGCGGCTTCGGGGACGGCCGCCGAGGCGGACGCCGGGGGCCCCGCCCCCCCCGCCCACCGCCGCTGGTTCGAGCCCC
>CAYFWA010000869.1:1045-3185 GCA_964346625.1 uncultured Myxococcales bacterium | reverse complement strand
GCCCGCCGCGAGAGCCGCCGCCGCCGGCGGCGGCTGCGGCACCGCAAGAGCAGCCGCAAGAGCAGCCGCAAGAGCAGCCGCAAGAGCAGCCGCAAGAGCAGCCGCCGCGATGGGCGTCCCGGACCCTCATCGCCTCGGAGATCGGCCCCGTGAGCGCGCTTCGCGCCCGGGGCGCGTCGGCCAGGCATTGGCTCACGCGAGACCAGGCGGAGATGCTGGTCCCCCGGCGCGTCTTCGAGCCGGTGCGGCGCTTTCTGGTAGACTGGGAGCAGGCCCTGTCCGCGGCGCTGGAGGCCCGGCTGTGGGGCTACGGCTACACCCGCCTGGCGGAGAACCTGGACAACTTCGGCCGGTTCTATATCCGTTCGGATGCGCCAGCTCCCCAGCTCTGGTATGGCATCGCCTGGGGCATCGACGACGCGCCGGGGACGCTGCCGAGCTGGGGCGCCAGCCTGCAGATCGAGGGAGAGTGGGTCGAGGACTGGCGGCGAGGCGCGGGCGGGCTGCGGGCGGCCATGAACCGGGCGGCGCGTGAGTCCGACGAGCAGCTCGGAATCTACGAGTTCGAAGAGAACGTGGAGCTGGCCCAGTGGCGGCCCCTCGAGGCGCTCATCGACGCAGAGGACCAGGCGCGGTACCTCGTCGGGGACTGGGCGGGTTTTTTGGACCTGCTGTGCAGCGCGGAGATCGCCGAGGCCACCGATGCCTTCATCACCGATGCCTTCGGGTTGTGACTCGCCGGGGTCGCCCCCCCCCTTGGAGTGGTGACCCCCTTGGAGTGGTGACCCCCTTGGAGTGGTGACCCCCTTGGAGATCGAATGATACCAAAGAATATCCACCGCGGCGTCTCTGCGCGACCTCCCTGGGTACCGGCCCGGCTGCGGCGTCTACCCGGCCGGAGCCCCGGAGGATCCCGCCGCCAGCCCAACCGGCTGGGCGGCTGGGCCGTGGTCCTGATGGTGGGGTTGGCCCTCACCGCCCTGCCGGGCATCGCGGCGGCGACAACCACCACCGCCGCCGCCGTCGCCAATCTGCCCGGCTCCAGCCCCTCGCAGACCGGGCAGATCCTGGCCGGATTGAACAACCTGTCTGCGGCGGTGGACCTACCACCCCAGCGTCAAAAGCTGCTTCGTTCCTATGGCGAGTACGTGGCCCGCAAGTGGTCCCGTTACGAACGGAAGATGGGCACGCCCATGGAGCGCTGGGCCCGCCAGGAGCTCCCCGCCTACCGGGGAGCGACGCTGTTCTATCCCTTCGGTGGGCCCGATCTGATCACCGCCCTGCGGCTGTTTCCGGGGGTGGACCGTGTGGTGCTGGTCTCCTTGCAAAAGGCGGGACGGCCGCCCGATCCCCGGGGCGCCTCCCTGCGGCAATTCCGGCGTTTGCTGCGGCTGTTTCGCAAGGGCTTCCAGTGGTTCGCGGCGCGGGGCTTCTTTCTCACGCGGCAGCTCACCAACGAGTTCGATCACGGCCGGGTGGTGGAGGGCATCACCGGCGTGCTGCTGGCGCTGGCGGAGCGCGGCAACTACCGGGTGGACGCCCTGCTCCCGGTCACCCTGCGCGCCGACGGGGCCGGCCTGCTGGCCCTTCCTCCGCTGCCCGGCCCGCGCAAGCACTGGCGCTCGGTGCGGCTCATGCTCGTGCACCGCAAGAGCGGCCGCCGGGTCCAGGTGGACTACGTCCGCATGGATCTGTCGAATCGGTACCTCGAGCGCAGCCCGGCGGCCCGCACCTGGTTGGGACGGATGGCCGAGAACCCGGTGATGCTCAAGGCCGCCTCGCACCTGCTGCAGAAGGCGTTCTTCAGCATCCTGCGCGGGCTGCTGTTGCGCCGGGCCTCCTTCATCCTGCAAGACGAGACCGGCATCGAGTACTCGAAGCTCGCCAGGCGCTTCGACGTGACGCTCTACGGGCGGTTTCTCAAGGTGAACCACGTGTTCGCCCAGTATCTGCAAAAGAGCCTGCGGCGGGCCTACGTGCGCCGCAAGGACGTGCGTCCCTTGCCGTTTCGGATTGGGTATCAGAAACCATTCGGTCCGTGTTTGCAGGTGGCGCGGCGCCGCGAGGCGGCGGGGCAGCGCAAGACGGCGGGGCAGCGCAAGACGGCGGGGCAGCGCAAGACGGCGGGGCAGCGCAAGAC
>CAYFWA010000869.1:0-945 GCA_964346625.1 uncultured Myxococcales bacterium | reverse complement strand
GGCGGGGCGCCGCGAGGCGGCGCCGCATCGGCAGCCGCCTCGACGTCGCGAGGCGGCCCGTCGCTAACGCCCATCTCCGCTGCGTTGTGGGCCTCCGGTCAGGGCGCCCAGGTGCAGCCGATGTGCCACTCGCACCGCTCCGAGGTCTCGCGGGAGGCGCAGGGCGCCACCTCCCCCACGCAGCCCTCCCCGATGATGCAGTAGGGCTCGCTCTCGCACTCGGATACCGAGAAGGTGTCGCAGGGCTCGTCCCGCAGGCACAGGCCCGCCAGGTAGCACCCCTGCTGATCGTCACAGCGCGCCTCGCTGATCTGCTCGCAGAGCTGCGCGTCGCCGTTGCATTGATTGCCGCTGGAGCTCCAGACGCAGCCCACGTTCATGTCACAGTCCTGCGCCGTGCGGATGAGGTAGCAGGGGTCGTGGAGCCCCACGCACCCCGGGATCCACACGCAACGCTCCCGGTCTCCACAGCTCGCCGCCGTGGCGAGCTCGCTACAGCCTCCCTGGGTCGCGTCCACGCAGCGCGGGCCGAGCGCGCAGCCCTGTTGCAGCTCGCAGCGGGTGGTGAGCTGCTCGCAGGGGGTGGCCTCTCCCTGGCAGGGTGGCGCCGGCGGCGGCGTCTCCTCGCAGCCCGCCGCGACGAGCCACGGCAACGCCAGCAGACTGATGGTCAGACCCACCGTCAGTCCCGTCGTCCGCCCCGTCGTCAGTCCCGTCGTCAGTCCCGTCGTCCGCCTCGTCGTCCGCCCCGTCGTCCGCCTCGTCGTCCGCCCCGTCGTCCGCGCCGTCGTCGCGGGTACCGGGGTCACCGGCAGGGAATGGTTTTGGCGTGGGGACTTCATATCCTGCTGAATCATGGACCCAAGACGGCCGCCGCGTCGACAAAAAAACGGCTATATCCGGATCTCTCACCACGATAATGACCCGTTTTTCGAGAGAAACGGG
>CAYFWA010000868.1:0-3190 GCA_964346625.1 uncultured Myxococcales bacterium | reverse complement strand
CTTGCCAGGCACGATTTCTGCTCGTTCTCGCGACGAAAAAAGGGCGAAACTCGAGTCAGAAGGTGTCGCGACTCGGAGGGGTGGCGTGATTTCATCCCTTGCAAAAGTGGAACATATGTTACATAAAAATGCCTGGCGACCCGGCCTACCGGGAGCGAAACCAGGAGGTACCTTTCCATGAGCACGATCCTCGTACTGGGCGGCGCCGGCGGCATCGGGCAGGTGGCCACGCAGGCCCTGGCCACCGCCGACACCTTCGAGCGGATCCGGGTGGCGGACCTGCGGCGCGACGCGGCGCAGGCCGTGGTGGACGCCATGACGGAAGGCACAGATGACACCGCAGCCAGCGCGCGGTTGGAGGCGCTCGCCGTGGACGCCAGCGACCCGGCGTCCCTGGCCGCCTGTCTGCCGGGGGCGGACGTGGTGCTCAACTGCGTCGGCCCGTTTTACCGCTTCGGCCCGCCGATCCTCGAGGCCGCCATCGAGGCCGGGGTGGACTACGTCGACGTCTGCGACGACCTGGCGCCCACGCGACAGATGCTGGACCTCGACGAGCGCGCCCGGGCGCGAGGGGTGCGCGCCCTCATCGGTATGGGCAACTCCCCGGGCCTGGCCAACCTCTTCGTCAAGCTCTGCGCCGAGGGTTTGCTCGAGCAGGTGGAGTCCGCGGACATCATGCACATCCACGGCGGGGAGCCTGCCGAGGGCCCGGCCGTGATCAAGCACCGCATCCACGCCATGCTCAACGACATCCCGCTTTTCATCGACGGCGAGTTCGTCACCGTGCGGCAGCTCGATCCGAGCGGCCAGGCCCACGTGGTGGAGACCGACTTCCACCACGTGGGGCGCTACCCGGTGTATCCCTACCCCCACCCGGAGACCATCACGCTGCCCGAGTACATCCCGGGCCTGCGGCGCGCCACCAATCTCGGGGTCATCTTCCCGCTGAGCTACTTCGAACTGACCCAGCAGATGGTCCGCGTAGGCGCCTGCATCACCGAGCCCATCGAGGTGGAGGGACGCCCGGTGGTGCCCATCGAGTTCTCAGTGGCGCACATCCTGTCGCAGCGGACGCGGCTGCTGGCCGAGGCCAAAATCGAGGGCCCCGCGGGCTGCCTCAAGGTGGTGGTGGGGGGGCGCCAGGGTGGCGCCGCGAAGACCATCGTGTTCCAGCTCTCCTCCGAGAGCGCGGGGGCGGGGGAGGGCACCGGCATCCCCGCCGCCGCCGGCGCGCTGCTCATGGCCCGCGGCGCGATCGATCGCCAGGGCGTGTTCCCGCCGGAGGCGGGCGTGCCGGCCCTGCCGCTTTTGATGGAGGCTTTCAAGGCGGTGCAGGCGCTGGGCAAGGGCGGCCGGGACTCCATCCGGATCGAGATGATCGACGCCGACGGGAAGGTCACCGAGATGCCCCTGCCGTTCTGACTCGAGTCTGAGTGAAACGTGGGGTTTCCACGCGGCAGACCGTTTTTCGTGAGGTGCCAACGGCGCGGGCGGCAACGCTGGCCGGGGCGGCCGGCAGGCTGGGAAGGAGGCCACGGATGAAGCCGTCGCTGAAGCTGTACGTGGGGCACGATCTGGGGACCGGGGGCAACAAGGCCGTGCTGATGGACGCCGTGGGAGAGCTGCGGGCCAGCCACGTCGCCCGCTACCCCCTGCGTCACCCCTGCCCGGACTGGGCCGAGCAGGATCCCGAGGACTGGTGGCAGGCCGTCTGCGCGGGCAGCCGGGCCGTGACCGAGGGCGTGGACCCTTCGCGCATCGCGGGCGTGGCCTTCGCCGGGCAGATGCTGGCCCTGGTGCCCATGGACGCCGAAGGTCACCCGACGCGCCCCGCCATCAGTTGGCTGGATCACCGCGCCGAGGCCGAGGCCCGGCGCATCACCCGCCGCTTCGGGGGCCGCGCCGTGCTCCAGCGCGTCGCCGCCGGCGCGCCCACGGGCAAGGACCTGGTGGCCAAGGTCGCCTGGCTGAGGCGATACGAGCCCGCGGTGCACCGGGCCACCGCCGCCTACGGGGACGCCACCGGCTACCTCGTGGCCCGCGCCACCGGGCGGCTGGGCCTCGATCCCACCGCGGCCGGCGGGACCGGGCTGTACGGCGGGCGCAAGCGGCAGTGGTCCCCCGTGCTCGCGCGCCTGGTGGGCTTCCCCCTGGAGCGCATGCCCCCGGTGCGCCCCTGCACGGAGGTCGCGCCCCTGTTGGCCCCGGCCGCCGAGGCCCTCGGCCTGCCCGCCGGGCTGCCCGTGGCCACCGGCCTGGCCGACATCCCGGCCGCCGCCCTGGGCAGCGGCGCCATGCGGCGCGGCCAGGGGCATGTCTACCTCGGCACCTCGGCCTGGATCGGCGTGATCGTGGACCGGCCCCGGCACGTGCCCGCCGCGGGCATCGCGTCGGTCCCTTCGCCCGCGCCCCGGGGCGCGCTCCTGATCGCCGAGTCGGAGACCGGCGGCGCCTGCCGCGACTGGTTCGTCGACCGCGTCGCCCCGTTGACCGACGCGCTGGCCGGCGCGGCGCCCCCCGGCAGCGACGGGCTGCTGTTTCTGCCCTGGCTGTTCGGCGAGCGGGCGCCCATCCCCGACAGCCGCCTGCGCGGCGGCTACGCCGGTTTGTCCATGGCTCACGAGCAGGCCCACCTCGCCCGCGCCGTGCTCGAGGGGGTGGCGCTCAACGTCCGCGAGATCCTGCAGGCCATCGACCGCACGGTCCGC
Organism: uncultured Myxococcales bacterium; assembly: GCA_964346625.1. Lineage (GTDB taxonomy): Bacteria > Myxococcota_A > Polyangia > HGW-17 > JAJRWW01 > CAYFWA01. The sequence goes on along the minus strand of CAYFWA010000868.1, from coordinate 482 downwards.
CGCCAGCCAGGCCTGCGGGCCATCGGGGGCGGCGTCCAGAGCGAGCTCTGGCTGCAGATCCTGGCCGACGTCACCGGCGAGCGGATCACCCGCACGGACCACCCGCGGTTCGCCGGCGCCCTCGGCGCCGCCCTGCTGGCGGCGGTGGCCACCGGCGCCTTCCCCGACCTCGAGGCCGCGGCCGCGCAGGTGCGGATCCAGGGCGACACCCACCCGACCCCGGGCAGCGAGGCCATCTACGGCCCGCTGCACGAGGCCTACCGCGCCCTGGTGCCCGCCGCCCGCCGCGCCGGAGGTATTCTCGAGCGCTTACGAGGCGGGTGACGAAGCTACCGGAGGAAGCCACCGGACAAAGCCACCGGACAAAGCCACCGGACAAAGCCCCAGAGGGATGCGCTCGATGAGGTACCGCTGAGGCCCCGGTCACGAATAAGGGAGCGGGTCAAAATAAGGTCTGCAAGTCAGGGCGTCGAGGCGCCCGG
>CAYFWA010000867.1:0-3194 GCA_964346625.1 uncultured Myxococcales bacterium | reverse complement strand
CCGCGGCCGCGCCGTCATCCGCGGCCGCGCCGTCATCCGCGGCCGCGCCGGCGGCCGGGAGCGGTCCCCAGGCCGCCTCAGCGGGGCCGGCCCTGCGCGTCCAGCAGGTCTGGTCCTCGAGCACCATGGACCTGTTCGGCAAAGGCGAGCTCACCCTGCGGGTCCGGCTGCTCGGGCGGCCGGGGCCGGAGTTCAACGCGGCGGGCCCCTTCTCCTACGACCAGACTCACGAGTTCCTGAGCCCGGACGACTGGCTGGGCGAGCGGCAGTGGCAGGATCTGCCGGCCGAGCCACTCACCTTCGCCGGGTTGCCGCCAGATCACCACTTCCGGCTGTACGTGGTGGCCGAGGAGCGCGACAGGAACAGCACCGACCCGCTCGGCAGCGTCGAGTGGGAGATCGGCCGGCTTTCTCCCGGGGAGATCGAGGTAGGACCCACGCAGGGAGGGAAACGCGGCCAGTACATCAAGCTCAAGGTGCGCGTGGACTGAGCGTCACCGGGGGCGACCGACCGGCACATGGATCTCCAGGAAACCATCGAACAGTTTCTCGCCGACACCGAGCGGCGGCGCACCGAGGTTACGGTGCGCCGCTACGGGGAGGCCATGGAGCTGCTCCAGAGCCATCTCGCCCTCGAGCGGCTCGATCCGGAGTCGCTCGACGACTCGTCCCCCGGCCGGGTGGACGACATCACGCCGGAGGCCATCCAGTCCTTCATCGACGAGTTCCTGGCCGATCGGCTACGGGCCAGCGATCGCGCCCGCAAGCGCTACATCGCGGCCTTGCGCTCCTTCGTCCAGTGGCTCCAGCGTATCGAAGCCGTGTCCGATCAGCGGGGCGAGGCCCTGCTCGCGGTGCTTCGCCGCGGGGCGCGCCGCGGTGGCTCGAGCGAGCCCTCTCTCGAGGACGAGCGCGACCCCCGCGTCGCCGACGACGACGATGATGATGATGATGATGATGATGATGATGATGCAGGGCGAGGGTTCGGGTCAAAAGACGATCAGGACGCAGAGGCCGGCGAGGGAGACACCGGGCCGGATGGCGCGGGGTTGCTGGATCTGCTGTCCTCCCGCTTCGACGAGGCGGATCTCGGCGAGCTGAGCGCCGAGCGCTACTTCGAGGTGCTGGAGGTGCGAAACAAGACGGTGATGCTGCTGGACGTGCAGACCGCGGACGAGGTCCGCGGGGACCGGCCCTCCGAGCAGGAGCTCGAGCCCGGGGAGCTGGTGGCTGGCTCCTTGGGCAACAAGGGGGGGCGCCCCTGGGTCACCGGCCTGCGATCGCTCAACGAAGAGGAGCTGGAGGACGACGCGCTGTTTTTCGACTGGGACGACGACCCGTTCGACGATGATGATCTGTCGGACGATGAGGACGAGCCCCTGGTAGAGGACGCGCTGGAGATCCTCGCCTCGGAGGATCGCTACGCGCCCCGGGAAGTGGTGCGCGTGATCCTCGGCAGCTTCGACGAGGTACGTGACACCTTGATGGAGTGGCTCACCGACGACGAGTATCGCAATGATCCCTTCGAGGGCGCCGGCGAGGCCCCGGCCAACGCCGCGCGGTTGCTGTCGGAGATGAAGGATCCCGAGGCCATCCCCCGTCTGTTGGGAGCCCTGGGAGACGGCGACCCGCTGGGAGAGGAGGCGCCGCCAGCGCTGGGGCGTTATGGCGTCGCGGTGCTGGAGCCGCTAACGGACATGCTCCGCGACCGCGACCGACCTCAGCCCCAGCGCAGCGCCGCGGCCTGGGCCCTCGCTCACCTGGCCACGCGCAATCCCGCCCTGCGGAGGCCGGTGACCGAAGGGCTGACCGCGGAGATCGCCGAGGGTCCCGCGACGCTGGTGGAGGAGATCCTCGACGCCCTCGAGGAGCTGCGCGCCGTGGAGGTCCTCGAGGCCGTGCTGAACATGACGCGCGAGGGCACCCTGGATTTGGAAAACCACGATCGGACCCCGGAGCTGTTCCAGAGCCGCGTCGCCAACGACGGCTGGGGAGAGCGGCTCGCCGAGTCCCTGCTCCCCGTGGCCTACCTGTATCCCACCAACGACGAGCTGGAGGAGTTTTACGAGTCCCTCGAAGAGGACCTCGGGGACCTGTGGGATCTGATGACGCTGGACGAGGAGCTCGACGACGACGAAGACGACGGCGACGACGATTCCCTCGACGGCGGCGCCGGCGGGATGGGGGGCGTCGCTCCCGGCGGGGATCGGGGTCGCGGACGGGGCCGCGGGCGGAGCCGCGGCCGCGGGGCGGGCCGCGATCCGGACAAGCCTCCGACCGGCGGCAAGGTCCTCCCTTTCCGCAAGCCTCGCGATTGAGCCGACGGCACCCACGTGACGGCCCGGGCGCATTCGTTCGGGTGTCGCACGGGAACGAAGGAGTCGTTCCGGGGGGATGGGACCTCCTGGGGATACGAGCACGCCAGAGCGGGGTCCTCGAGGTGGCCCTCGGGATCCTCGTCGCGACGATGTCCGCAGCGGGTTGCGCGCCGGGCGACGCTCGGCCGGGCGATTCACTGCCCCCCGCCCTGCGTGCGCCCCCCCCGACGGATCTGAACCAGGGCGATCCGCACGACGTCGCTCCCGCTCACCGTCCGGGTCCTCGCGGCGTTTCGCAAAGCTCGCAAAGGCGGGCTGGTGAGCTACCCGTGGTCCGGGTTCGCGTACGCGAGACCTGGGTTCGCCGGGCGCCCTCGGATCGCGTCAAGCACCTCGGTGTGGTGCGTCGCGGCGCCCGCATGCGCACCCGGGGTTTGCACCCCGGGCCGGGCTGTCCCAACGGCTGGTTCCGCCTCGCCGTGGGGGGCTACCTGTGCAGCGAGGAGGTGTCCATCACCCCCCGCCCACCGGGTGGGCCGCGCTACCCCGTGGTGCCCCGGGGGCGGCTGCTGCCTTTTCGGTATGTGGCCGTGGGGCCCGACGGCTCGGGCGAGTACCTGCAGCCAGCCGACGCGGCCAGCGACTACTTCCTGCGGCTGCTGGCGCCCCGCAACGCGGTGTCGGTGGTCGGGCGCGTGCGCTACGACGGGCACCTGTACTGGCGCACCACGCGCAAGACCTACGTGCCGGCTTCCCAGGCCTACCCCGTGCGCCCCTCGCGGTTCGTGGGCCAGCCGCTTCACGGCTATCAGCCGGGGGAGGCCGCACCCCGGTCGGCGGAGGCCTCCCCTCGCGCCGCACCCCGGTCGGCTGAGG
>CAYFWA010000866.1:0-3205 GCA_964346625.1 uncultured Myxococcales bacterium | reverse complement strand
ACGGCGACAGCGCAGAACGGATCACTTGTGTCAGATCCGAATGCTCAGACATCCAGCGGCTGGCCCTCGCCACCTTCTCGATTCAAATCCTCAGCGCTATCGCGGGGTTCACCTACACGGGGGTCCTCGTGGCCCGCATGAAGGTGGTCTCGGCGAGCCAGCTTCTCCAGGAGCTCCCCCGCCACCAGCGGCTGGTGCTCGACGGCGTCGGAGCGGTCAACCCCGTGGCCCTGGGCGAGTGGCTCTTTTTGGGCACGGCCGCCGTGCTGATCGGCCTGCTGAGCGTGCACCTGCTGCGCGCCGCCCCCCGCCGCAAAACCTGAGCCCCTTTCCGGGCGTGGGGGTACCTCCAGGGTATGATTCCCCTCGAAACCCATCGGCAAACCCATCGGCAAACCCATCGGCAAACCCAGCACGCGTCGTCCCCCAAGGGGTCCCGGCCAAGCATCAACGTGTCCCGGCCGAGCATCAACGGGTCCCGGCCGAGCATCAACGTGTCCCGGCCGAAGGTCGCCCTGCCCCGTCCCCGCTCCGGATGGCCACCTGCCGGCCGCCGGGCCGGCGCCACGCTGGCAGCCGCGGCCCTGTGGCTGCTGGCTGGTGCCCAGCTCCCCGGCTGCGCCTCGGGCGAGGCCCCGGTGGAGCCGGTGTGCGGCAACGGCCTGCTCGAGGGCTCCGAGCAGTGCGACGACGGCAACCCCGATCCCGGCGACGGCTGCAGCGACGCCTGCGCTCCAGAGGCCGGCTTCGAGTGCTCCACCGACGTGCCCTCGGTGTGCGCGCCGATCTGCGGCGACGGCCAGGTGGTGGGAGACGAGAGCTGCGACGGCTCGGAGCTCGAGGGCAAGACCTGCGAGTCGCTGAACCTGGGCGCCGGGGTGCTCGCCTGCGACGAGCAGTGCCAGCTCGATCCCAGCGGGTGCCGGGCCTATAGCTGCGGCGACGGCGCGGTGGACGTGGGCGAGGAGTGCGACGGCGCGGACCTCGCGGGCCAGACCTGCCAGGATCACGGCTACGACGGCGGCACCCTGGCCTGCCGCCAGGACTGCACGGTGGACGACTCGGGCTGCACCCTGGCCTCCTGCGGCAACGGAATCGTGGAGGGCATCGAGGAGTGCGACGACGCCAACCTCGATCCCCTGGACGGCTGCGCGGGCAACTGCACCGTGGAGGCGGGCTGGGCCTGCGACGGCCAGCCCTCGGTGTGCACGCCGCTTTGCGGCAACGACGCCGTGGATCCCGGCGAGCAGTGCGACGGCGCGAACCTCGCCGGCCAGAGCTGCCAGAGCCTCGGCCAGGGCTACACCGGCGGCACCCTGGCCTGCGGCGCCGACTGTCAGTACGACACGTCGGGCTGCGACCTGCCCACCTGCGGTAACGGCGCCCTGGACAGCGGCGAGCAGTGCGACGGCGTGCTGCTCGACGGCGAGACCTGCGAGGGGCTGGGGTTCATCGGGGGCACCCTGCTGTGCACGGCGAGCTGCGGCTACGACGTCTCGGGCTGCATCCCGGTGGTGTGCGGCGACGGCGTGATCAGCGCCGGCGAGGCCTGCGACGACGGCAACCAGCAATCGGGGGACGGCTGCAACGTGCTGTGCAACGTGGAAGGGGGCTGGGGCTGCAGCGGGGAGCCCTCCCAGTGCACGCCGCTTTGCGGCAACGGCGCCCTGGACAGCGGCGAGCCGTGCGACGGCGCCCTGCTCGGGGGCAGCGACTGCTTCGCCCAGGGCTTCGACGCGGGCACCCTGGCCTGTGACACCGACTGCACCTACGACACCAGCGGCTGCCGCATGGCGAGCTGCGGCGACGGCCACGCCGATCCGGGCGAGGACTGCGACGGCTCCGACCTCGGCGGCGCCACCTGCCAGTCGCTGGGCTACGTCTCCGGCATGCTCCAGTGCACGGCCAACTGCGGCTACGACCCGGGCGCCTGCGTGGCCCCCACCTGCGGCGACGGGATCATCAGCCCCTCGGCCGGGGAGCAGTGCGACGACAACAACACCGCCAGCGGCGACGGCTGCAACGCCGCCTGCCAGGTGGAGGTGGGCTGGCTGTGCTCCGGGGAGCCCTCCACCTGCGAGCCATCCTGCGGCAACTCCACCTGGGACCCGGGCGAGGACTGCGACGGCGGAGACCTCAACGGCGGCACCTGCACCTCGGAGGGCTTCGCCGGCGGCACCCTCGCCTGTCTGGGCGACTGCACCTACGACACGTCGGGCTGCCAGGCCGCCATCTGCGGCAACGGCAACATCGAGACCGGCGAGGAGTGCGACGGCGGCAACCTCGGCGGCCAGGACTGCACCGACTTCGGCTTCGCCGGCGGCACCCTGGGCTGCTCCGGCTGCAGCTTCGACACCAGCGCCTGCGTCAACTGCCTGCCCCAGGGCTGCACCACGGACAACACCCCCCACGGCGAGGAGTGCCCCTCGGCCAAGATCATCGGCCGCACCGAGGCCCTCACCGGCTACCACCACGACGGCGACACCACCGGCGACGGCAACGACGACGACCTGCCCAGCGGCGAGGGCGCGGTTTGCTACGACGCCAAGTACGACAACTTCTTCCGCATCTATCTATTGGCCAACGAGCGGCTCGACGTGGAGCTCGATCCCATCGACTGGGACTTCGACGCCATGCTCAAGCTCTACACCGGCACCGACTGCGAGGGCGGCTCCAACGGCTACGCCGACCTGGTCTCCTGCTACAACGCCGCCAGCGACGGCGGCGTGGAGGACTTCACCTACTTCGCCTCGGCCGACGGCTGGGTCACCATCGTGGTGGACGGCCGCTACGCGTTTTCCAGCGACTACGACTACGGCGACTACGACCTCGACGTCACCCTCACCTGCAACCACGCCAACTGCTGCTGTCCGTAGCCGCCCGGCCTTCCACACGGGAGCTCGGCCGCGGGGTCGGCGCTGTAGGCGTCGCGGAGCTGCCGCAGGTCCGCGGCGGCGTGGGCGAGGGGCAGCACGTCGGTCGGGTGGGCCTCCCGCCCGGGATCCGACAGACGCTTCTCGATACGCTCGCAGGCCTCCTCGACCTGGGTCCGGCTCATCCGCATGCTCGGTGCTCCTGCATGTTGATCCTACGTCGAGACCCCAACTTGCCATGGCCCCCGGCGGCCCGGGGGGCCGCTCACGGCTGCCCGAGGGGCCGCTCACGCCAGCGTGAAGCCCGTGCGGCGCTCGAGCTCCGCCTCGAC